>JASFTJ010000471.1:0-3249 GCA_050053615.1 Anaerolineae bacterium
CGACACCTACCCCAAGGACGTGTGGATGTGGTGGGTGGCCGAGGTGCAGTTCAAGTGAGCTGCGACGTTTGAGTGCAGAGTGCCCTCCCCTGGCTTGCAGAGCAAGGGAGGGCATTCTCGAGGACGTACAGGGCTCAGTGCGTCGGCGGGTTCCGTCTGTCATCCCTGGGATGTTTTTAGATGCCCACCAGACGTCGCGCTTCCCTTGAGTGCGCTCGGGACACGCCAAAAGCAAAGCGCGCCGTCCCCCGTGCCTGGCCGCACGGGACAGGCCGGCATCCCGGGGAAGCATAGCAGGACCGGCCTGCAGGCAGGGCGCTGCTCAGCCTGCATTGACGTTGCTGCTGGGATCCTCCGTCTCCGGATCACAGTCGCCGACCTCGTGACCCGGTTCCTGGGTGGGCGCGAGCTGGGCTCCAAAAGGACCCAGCCGTTCCCCGAGTATTTGGGCTATAATGGGCAGCCCTTTGGCGCGTAGCAGGTTGTCGAATACCGAGATCCGCGGCCATGAGGCCCTGACCTGCGACCAATCTTCGAACCAGCCGTCGGGCCAAGTCCTCGCAGTTCTCTAGAAAAGCCGAACAAAGAGTACGTGCAGTCGGGGACGTAGAACAAGACGGGTCCGGTCTCCAAGACCAGACCCGTCTGAGGTTCTTGGCACTCTCAGCGGGTAGGATCTGGGCTGAGAGTTCGTCGCACCAGGGAGAGCTACAGCTTATCAAACCACATCAACAGCCCCATTCCCACGAACAGTACGGCGGCCACTCTGCGCAGGATCGCTTCAGGGATTAGGCGCGTCAGCAGCTCGCCGCCCAGTATGCCCAGCCCGGTCACCAACGCCAGGGCCAACGTCGCGCCGACAAAGATCCAAAAAGGGGCTTTGTGCTTGGCCGTCATGCTGAGGACAGCCAGTTGGGTTTTATCGCCCAGTTCGGCGACGAACAGCAGGGCGAATGTACTGAGTAGAACTCTCCATCCTTCGGACATCGATGTCTCCTGAATATTGTTGCAGGATAGTCTGTCGAACTGCCTTACCGCACCCACCAGCGCAGCTGGTAACGGGCGGGATAGATGTGGTCCAGTTTCTTTCCGGCGAAGGGCTCACCGTGACTGACATAGACCATGCGCGGTTGGAGCGCTTGGACACGTTCATAGCTCTGCCTCCAGGCGCCCCGATCTGACAGGTAAACCGGCTGACTGGGCACAGCATAGTTGACGAACAGGTCACCGACAAAGACGTCTCCTTCCTCGGTGATGATGCCTAGCGAGTCGGGCGAATGACCCGGCAGCAACACCGTCTGGGCGTCTATGCCGTAGGGTGAAAGGTTGGCGCCGTCCTCGAGGAGGAGATCAGCCTCTAGGGGGTTCAAATGGACCAGCGGTGCCAGGAGCAGATAGACCCAGCGGACCACACTGCTTCTCAAGGTTTGCGCTGGAGGCAGCGCATTGCGCCGCTCTCGGCTGAAAGCTGGCGCGATGCGGTAGGCGGCCACCGGCGCGCCGCACCAGGCTTGGATGTCAGCGGCTGCGCCGTAATGATCCAGGTGACCGTGGGTCACAAAGATGAGGCGCACGCCCTCCGACCGGACACCGGCGGCCTCGGCCTCCGAGATGACCCTTTCTGCACTGCCGACTGCCCCGGGATCGACTATGACTGTCCCGCCCTCACCCCGCAGCACGTAGCAGTTGGTTTCACAGACTGTGATCTGCTCGATGCGCATGTTTTCCTCTCAGGGCGTCTCACTCCCCCGCAACAAAGCTGACAATCAGGCCGTGGACTACTTGCTCCACTGGCGCCTTGTCGTCGGTAAAGACCACGCTGAGCTCGGTGAACTCTTTGGCGCGGGGAAGCGCCTGCTCGGATACCTGCTGTAGGATGGGATCGGTCATCCGTTCGGCGTTGGCCTGTAGGTTCTCCAGTTGGGTGGGCTGCTTGGTAGCCACCACCAGGACGTTGATCAGATCCTGGCCGGGCTGAGCCAGATCCACGGTATAAACGTTCGGGAACTCGGCCTTGAGAGTGCTGGCCAACGCCTCCACCAGGTCCCAATCGGTGCGAGTGCGGCCCACGTTCATCGCCACCACGCCTCTTTCGGTCAAGTGTTCCTTGCACTGGCGAAAAAACTCGCGGGTGGTAAGGTGAAAGGGGATGTAGGGTGGTCGATAGGCGTCAATGGCGATGACATCGTATCGCCGAGGACTATTCGCCAGAAAATAGCGTCCGTCCTGGGCTATGGCGTTAAAGTTGGGTTCGTTCATATCGAAATACTCACGGCCCACGCGGATGATCTCGGGGTCGATCTCGGCTCCATCAATGGGGATAGGACCATAGACAGCGGTGTACTCTTTGGCCACAGTCCCCGCGGCCGAGCCGATGAGCGCCAGACTGCCCACCTGGTCCGCGGTGAAAGGCGGATTGTTGAAATAGGGGGCGATCAAAAAAAAGTCCCAGATGCCACCAACCAGAACCGATTCGGGCTCATAGATCGAATGGACGCCCTGCCCTTCGTTGAGTTTGAGCCACACCTCGTCACCGTATTGCACCACCTGAATATAGTTGTACGCCGACTCGGTTTCGTAGAGCAGTTCGCCATATTGGGCCGGCTTGATGATGTCCCCCGGCAGACCCACGATGAGCGCGATCAGAATCACCGGCATGAGCAGATAGGGTACCGCGCGCGCCTTGTGGGTCCAGAGCAGGCCCAGCAGCGAGATGGACAGAAGTACGAATGAAAAGAGGAAGAAGGTGTTCCGTGTGCCGATGTTGGGGATCAGGACCAGCACCGGCAGGAAGGTGC
Source organism: Anaerolineae bacterium (assembly GCA_050053615.1). GTDB lineage: Bacteria > Chloroflexota > Anaerolineae > JAAYZQ01 > JAAYZQ01 > JASFTJ01. Next base: position 2,799 of record JASFTJ010000471.1, read on the forward strand.
CCAGGATGCTGCCCACCGTGGACAGGGCATAGATGCCTCCGGCGACATTGCCCGCTGATTCCACGTCCTTGACGGCCAGGCGAATGGCAAAGGGCGACACGCAGCCCAGCAGCGTGATCGGCACAGCAAAGAGGGCCACGATGCCCAAGAGCGATCCGGCCAGGATGCCGGCGCTGTACTCGGCGAAGCCGCGCACCGACCACAGTAGCACCGGGCGCGCTACAAAGGGTACCAGCCCGATGAGGAATGCAGCCCAGGCGGTGATTTGGTACAGCACGCCGTCTTTAGGTCGCCGGTCGGCCCACTTGCCGCCGATGTAATAGCCGGCCGTCAGGTAGATTAGCACCATTCCGATGAGTACAGCCCAGATAATAATTGAATTGCCGAAGTAAGGGTCTAGAAGCCGCGAAGCCGACAACTCAACCCCCAAGCTGGTCATCCCCCCCACAAA
>JASFTJ010000472.1:0-3249 GCA_050053615.1 Anaerolineae bacterium
AACACGGCGCGCCGCTTGCCTTGCACGTGACCGAGGCTAACGCGCCAGGTAGATGGAGAAAAGGGTAATGCCAGTTGGTGAACGGGTTTCGAAATCAGGGGGGCTCAACTCGCCCATCAGATTGGATTTCGTCAGCCCTTGGATCAGAAAGTGGGTTTTTTGCCGACCATCCTCCGATAAGCATACCAGTTTCTGGGTTTGGGCATCAACTGTGACTTCCAGTATTTGATTGGCAAAGTCGTTGCCCAGTCCGTAGCGCAGAGCGCCCAGCGAGAATTTTCCTGCCGAACTCGTGCGGCGAAACCAGCGTGCCGGAGCCAGGTACTCGTACACGCGTCGCATATCCAGCATGGCTTCCTCCCATTCGAGACGGAAAGGGCGTCCCGAGTGTTGCGCTTCTGGATTAGCAACCAACGGAGCTTGGCCAGCCAAGGAACGGGAAGGAACGCGAGTGTTGAGAGAATCAAGTCGCTTCTCCAGGGGAAACTGGCCCAGTGCACCCGTGGGCGGGCGCCCCATCCGGGATACCAAGTCATCTCGCCCTTCCTTCTTGTATATCCGCCGCCACTTGCGAACTGTCGAAACCGGCAGCCCCATTGCTGCTGCGATCTCGGGATCCTTTTGTCCGGCTTCCCAGCGCTCACCGATTTCGACTCGTTCTGCAAGGGTTGTGGTTGGTCCTTTTGGGGCCATGGCTGCTATCCTTGCCAGAGGTTTGTCACCTCAGACAAGGATAGCAGCTTGCGTGCCCGGGTCAACTAGGGCGGTACGACTCTTCGAGACTTGTGGTAAGGTGCAACCGGTATGGCTTTACGAGACTCAACAGCGGCTTTTGTCCTGGGTGAATGGTTTTCGGCAGAGGCGAGGCATCCCAGAAAACCGATTCTCGAGCGCAGGCCTCCAAAACAGGCGAAACAGTAGATGTGCATCAGCTTTTCCGGGGATGCTTTGCCCCTCTGACCCGTTTCCTGGCCTGTGCCATCGCTCCCACGATCTAGAGTCACCTGTGTATCAAAGACAAGTAGATCTTCCATGGCCTGTCTGGTTCTGAATACTTGAGGATTACGCCTTCCCCCACGGCCCAACCGCTCCCCCCGGGCAGCAGGTGCAACCCGTTGAGCCGCCTGCCGGTTGGGCTGGCATAATACTCCCATTCATCATTGGCGTATTTGGCAATGGATTGGTCATCTGCGCTTTCGCCGACCGCCCAGGCACTTGCACCCGATAGCGTTTGAATCGCATAGGCGCTCAAGTAAGGGGGACCGTAGAACGGCCAATCCCAACTTCCGTCCTGGTATTTCAGAAAGGCAGCTCCGATGCCGATCCAACCCACACTGGCGGAGGCCATATCAATGGCCTGCATGTCCCCTGCCGTCGAGACGGTGACTGGATTCCAATTGGCGTCATCAAAGTGCAAAAGTGTCGCCCCATCACCGACAGCCCAACCGGCGGTCGACGAGAGCATGTATAGATCGTTGAGGTTCTTGGTCACCTGTCCACCGGTGTACTGCCAGGAGCTGCCATTATAGGCCAAGATGGTGCCATACTCACCCACGGCCCAGCCTTCGGTTCCCGAGAGCATGTGGACCGAGTTGAGAGAGTTGGTGGTGGCGTTGGCGGCCTTTTGCCAGGCGCCATTCTGGTAGCGGAGCATGACGCCCCCCTGGCCCACCGCCCAACCTTCTGAACCGCCGGCCGTCATATCGATGGCGTGAAGCACTTTCTCTGTCGGCCGGTTGGCAACGACGGCCTGCCAGCTTCCCCCGGTGTAGTGCAAGATGGTGCCGTTGCCGATGGCCCAACCTTCGTCGGCGGAGAGCATATCGACGGCCTGCAAGTCGCCCTCGGTCGGCCCGCCGGCAATCTGCCAGTTGCTACCATTATACTGCAAAATAAAGCCATCCTCGCCCACGATCCAGCCTTCACCGGCAGAGACCATGTGAATGCCGCGCCAGCGTTTGCTAAAGGGCACCGGAACCTCGGTCCAGTCCTCACCATCGTAATAAGCGACGCTGTTCCAGCCGACTGCCCAGCCAGAATCAGAGGCCAGCATATCCAGATCATAGAAGGCGGCCGGCGCGCTGGCATCCGACCAGACGCCATCCAGGTAGTGGATAGCCGCCCCGTTGCCGAAAGCCCAGCCCTCGGTGGGGGAAACCATCTGGATGGTGTAAATCTGCCCATCGGTCGGCGATTCGTACAGCGTCCAGTCACCTCCACCCAAGTGCAAGATCCTGCCATTCTGGCCTACAGCCCATACATCATTTGCAGCTACCGCATGCACGTCGAAAAGCTCAAAAGGTGTCGGGCTGGGCACTTCCTGCCAGGTACCGGAAGCTGCTTCGCCAGCAGTGGAATAGTGATAGATCGTACCGTTGTAGCCCACCGCCCAGCCCTCAGTGGCGTTGAGCATGTGGATGGCATTCAGGCGGTAGGTCAGCGTCAAGGCGCGGGTCCACTCCAGGCCGTCGTAGTGGTAGATCGCCCCCTGGCGTTCGTCACCCCCAACCGCCCAGCCATCACTCGCCGAGAGCATGTCCAGGTCAAAAAGGGGCGGATCCTTTGAGTAATCAACCCAGGTACCGTTGGCGTAATGCAGGATCGTACTCCTTGGATCGGTGAACTCAAAGTCATAGGATCCAACCGCCCAGGCTTCATCATTGCTGCCCACATCGACGTCTTGCAGGGTGAAACGCCGGGCGATCTGCTCGTCGTACCATTTGCCATCCTGATAATGGAGCAGATAGTCTGTGCCCTCATGGGATGTGGCCATCCCCTCTTCAGAAGAGAGAAAATGTACATTGTACACGTCTTGTGGGGTATAGACGGGGGAAAAATCACTCTCTTCGGGGACTCCGTTCTGATCCTGAAAATGGTAGACCGCGCCATCATAACCAAACCAGCCCTCTGTAGGGGACAGCATATGGACGAAATCACCGCCGCCAAGCTGGGTCCACAGCTCCCACTCTGTACCAGTGTAACGCAACAAAACAGGGGTAACCACGGGAAAGGGAGGTATGTACAGTTCTGCCGTACCGGTGGCCCAACCTTCGTCGGCAGCCACCATGTCGATATCCAAGAGCTCGTTCCAACTGCTGCCCGGATCGTAAATGGGACTGGGACCCATGGTCCAGTTCACGCCATCCCACTGCACCATCCCCCCTTTGTCCCCAACCGCCCAGACGTCATCGGGGCCGACGATGTCGAGGGCATACAGTTCCTCGTCAAAAACGGGCGTGCTATCGGCAT
>JASFTJ010000473.1:0-3242 GCA_050053615.1 Anaerolineae bacterium
AGCCCCCCCAGGCCGACGCCCACACCGGCAGCCACCAGGCACGCGGCCAGGCAGCCGACGCTTCCGACTACGGTCTTGGCCTCTTCCGCCCCCCCACGCCAGCGTCCCACCAACTCGGCCGCCGGATCGCCCCAGCTCAAAAAGAGGACCGCGGTGCCACCCACATCCTGGCCAAAGAGGACCAATGTCGGCAGGCCGCCGATCGCGAACCAAGTGGAGCCGAGCACGTGATCGCCCTCCGACGCCCGAAAGACCGAGGGGAGCAGCCGCCACAAAAGCCGGTTGACCCAAGGCCCCCATCGGCGCCCGGCTTCCACTACCAGCGACGCCGCAAGAAAAAGGCCCGCCAGCGCCAGGGCAACCCAGGGCTCGATCCACCATCCAGCGGCGGGGATCCCCGCCATGCTCATATGGAGCAGCTTACGCAGGATGCTCACACGCACTGCAACGAACGGGCTATTCCTTGCTTCCAATCAAGATCATCTGGAGATTGCATTGATAGCGGGCCTCCGCGTTCTGGGGATTCGCCAGCTTGGTCGAAGCGTGGAAGCCCTGGCTCCCCGTAGAAAAGCGTTTGGGCTGAAGCGTGACCGCCCCCCAGACCTGACCGCTGCTCAGATCTTTGATCTCTACCATCAAGTTCGGTGGGGCTTTTTCGTCCATCTTGGCCATGGCCTTCCCTCCTCATGAAAGCTGCCGTCATTGTACCACAGGTCGCGGCAGAGTCCAAGCCTCAAGACAGCGCCCCTGGAAAGCGACCTGATCCGCAGTGCGGAGGGGCTGGACATCATCTATGGCGAGGGATAACCGTTGCCCATATTCTGCTGCACCGAGTGGTCCTCGTTGGCGACCAGGATGCACATGCGGGTCGCGTCCGCCGCCGTCCACCGGCAACACGGCGCCGATGCCGTGAGCGTGGCTGCCACCATCTTTTCGTACCATCTCAAAAAGCTGGGGCGGCTCCCCCGTGCCTGGCCGGCACTGGACAGGCCACGCCGCTGGTTCTCTGCATTTCTGTCGGAAATTGCCGGGCATCGCGCAAGCGGCCCGGCCAGCAATTTACGGATAGATTCTAAAGGTCTCATCTCACGTCAAAGCCAGCGCCACGTACCCCACCACGCTCTCGACGAGCTGGTCCAGCGGCAGCCGCTCCTCGACGGTGTGGACCACGCGGTCGTCGCCCGGCCCCAGGCCAATGACGGCAGCGCCGGCCGCGGCAAAGTGGCCGCCGTCGGTGGCAAATCGCCAGACGTCCACCTCCACGGGGCGATCCAGGGCCGCCGCCAGCTCCGCCTGCGCCTGGACCAGCCAGGGGTGGCCGGCGGGGGTGGTGAACGAGGGAAAGGTGTCGGGATAGCTCATCCGAAAGCCAGTGTAGGTTGCCAGGTCCTTTGTCGCTACCTCGATTCGCCCCTCGCAGCCTGGCTCCAGACTGCGGGCCAGCGCCGCCTCCAGCTTGGTCAGGATCTCGGCGGTGGTTTCCGCGGGGATGTTTCGCCAGTCCAGCGTCAGGTCCAGCGCCGCCGGGGTGACGTTGGCGCTTTTCGGCTCGCTGACGACGCGCGTCGGCGCGACACTCGATGGGCCATAGTCGGGATCGGCGACCATGTGCACTGAGCGCAGGCGACGCAGGAAACGGCCCAGCGAAAAGTGGGGGTTGACGCCCAGGTCGGGCATGGAGGCGTGCACCGAGCGCCCCTCGAAATGGGCGCGCAGCTCCAACCGGCCGCGATGTCCGCGCCGCAGGTGGTTGGCGCTGGCCTCGCCGATGACGGCCCGGTCCACCGTTCGACTAGACTCACGGCGAGGCCGCAGCGTCTGGGCCAGGTGCCGCGCCCCCAGCCCGCCCACCTCTTCCTGGACGACGCCGCTCACGTAGCGATCGCCCGGCAGCTCCCCGCCGAGCTTTTTGAGCAGCCCCCCGGCATAGACCATGGCGGCCAGCGCGCCCTTCATGTCGGCAGCGCCGCGCCCCCACAGCTCGCCGCCGTGGATCTCGCCGCCAAAGGGCGGGTGGGGCCAGCGCGCCGCCTGGCCGGCGTCCACGTGGTCCATGTGGCCGTTGAACATCAACGACGGGCCGCCGCCCCCGGCGAGGCGGCCGACGACGTTGCCCGCCTTGTCCACCCAGACCTCGTCATAGTCCAGGCGCTGCATCTCGGCCTGGATCAGGGCTGCGACCTCGGCCTCCTGGCCGGACAGGGACGGCGTCTGGACCAGTTTCTGGGCAAAGGCGACCAGGTCGTCGCGGCTCTCTTCAACCAGATTCCAGATTTCAGAACGATTCAAACGATTCATGCGTGATCTCTTTCTTTGTCCCCAGTTTCTGTCGCAGCACGAGCCACAGGAACCTCAGCAGGGCCAGCTGTCGCCGCCAACGCCACGGCTCCCGGACCAGGCGGTGCAGCCATTCCAGGCCGGCGCGGCGCATCCAGGGCGGCGCCCGCCGGGTCACGCCAGCCACGAAATCAAAGGCGCCGCCGACGCCGATCATGACCGGCACGCGGAGGCGCTCGCGGTTGCGGGCGATCCACTTTTCCTCGGCGGGGACGCCGTACGCGACCAACAGCAGGTCGGGCGCGGCGGCGTGCACCTGCTCGACGATGCGGTCCTCGTCCTTGCGGTGCGGCGAGCCCGAGTAGGTCCCGGCCACGTCCAGGCCCGGGTTGAGCGCTGTCAGCCGCCGGGCGACGGTCTCGGCCACACCCGGCGCGGCGCCTAGGAGGAATGGCCGATAGCCCCGTCGGGCGCAGTGCGCCGCCAGCCGGTAGATGCCGTCAGAGCCGGTCACTCGCTGGCGCAAGGGGTGCCCCAGCAGTCGAGCGGCGAGCATCAGGCCCACGCCGTCGGCGACGTTCAGCTCGGCGGTGTTGAGGGTCGCGCGGAAGGCAGGGTCCTTGTGGGCGGCGACCAGCATCTCGGGGTTGAGGGTGACGACCTGGTGCGGCTCGCCGCTGGCGACAAAGGCGTCCACCGCCGCCAGCAGGTCGCCGTAGGTGGCGTCGTCCACGCGCACGCGCAGAATCTCAATCGAGTCCACGCCCCACACTCTCCAGGACGCGCAAGGTTTCCTCGGCGCAGCGCTGCCATGAGAATTTCTGCGCCTGTCGAAAGCCGCGCTCCACCAAGTCGCGGCGCAACCCTTCATGGGTCACCATCTGGACGAGAGCTTCTGTCAAAGCCTCTGTGTCCAATGGGTCCACCAGCAAGGCCGCATCGCCGGCCACCTCGGGCAGCGAGGA
>JASFTJ010000474.1:0-3237 GCA_050053615.1 Anaerolineae bacterium
CAACCTCAATTACATCGATAATCCTCGCCATTGGTTCCCTCCTGTCTTACCTGCTATAGCTCCTCGAGTGTTCCCGCCTGCAACATAGTTTCGTTGCGATGCCCAAAGGCCAGGTTCGCCTCTTCCACAGTGACGACTAACTCGGCGATGGCGAGACCCACTCCTTCCTTGGCCGCAATGGCCGACGTCACCACGTCAACGTCGTCGGCCACCTCGTCTACGAAATTGAGCATCTCGTTGTCGAACTCGTAGAGGGCGTCCAGCTGCTCCTCTTTGACCTTGACCGCATCGAACAGCCCACCGTAGCCGTATGACGCGGTCCTGATGCGGTCAATCAGGTGTTGGAGCTTGATAACGGCTCGCTCCAGGTCGTCCACGAATTCGATCTGTGCCTGGCTGACCAGTTGCACTTGCAGCTCCGACATGCGTTTGCGTTGATCATCCAGCTTGCTGGCGATTTGCATCCGCAGGAGTTTGTCGGCCTCACGCCGCATCTCCTTCTCTTTGTATCCTTTGTAGCCTGGAACCTTGGCCACCAGACGCTCCAGGCCGCCCAAGGCTTCTCCAACGGTTTGTCGTAGATCGTCCATCTTTTTGTTTTCACCTCCTGAATATGCTAATGTCTTGTGCTGTGGCGTATGCCTCGTCTCTGCGATGCGGCATCCTCAGGACCGCATCAGCGTCGTGAGCGCCGGCAGACGGTTGAACATCCAAATACCCAGCGGCAGCCCAATGATGGTTGCCGAGATGACCCAGGCGGTGTTGGCCCACAACCAGCTGAGCCACCAGCCGATCAGTACAAAATAGATTACGCGGAGCGGCCAGGGGTGCTGAGACAGGCTCGCTGTATGAACTCGGACCTGTCCGCTGCGACTGTGGTCCATCACGATAACCTGCCTGGTGGGGCGCAGAGTGAGCACCTGGGGAACCCGGTTCAACATCCACACACCCGGTGGAAGGCCGATGATGGTAGCGTTCAGGAACCAGGCTACGTTGATCCACACCCCCGTGGCCCACCAGCCAAAGAGAAAGAAATAGAGAATGCGGAGCAGTAAGGGCACACCGGGTTCCTCTACGACGGCTTCTTTGCGACTCATGGAAATGCCTCCTGTTCCGGCGCAGCACCCGGACTGCGCCTATTATACACTATTTTTACGCACAAGACAAAAGCAAGTTTCCGTCGTGAACCGGCTGGATCTGACATTTGCCTGACGCCCCACCAAAGTTGACAATCCGTTTTGCTGCGAGTAGTCTTACTGTGTTTGTACAACCCCACGCCAAGCCCAGGATGGCATGAGAGGAAGAGCAGCCTTATGACGGGAGAATTGAGCCGCGACGATAGGGATCTCTGGAGCGCGGGCGATGGCAAGAGCCGTGCTGCCCGGACAGCCGAGATCATGCTGACTTTGAGCAGATTCGGCTTTGGGGAGTTGATGGAACGAGGCTGGTGGTCACGCTGGCTGCCGGGCCGACCCACAGATGGCGCTGACACGAGTGTCAGCGCCGACGAGGCGGGCGCCGTCCGGTTGCGCGAGCTGTTTGAGGCGTTGGGACCCTCCTTTGTCAAAATCGGGCAGTTGTTGGCGTTGCACGCTGGTGCCCTGCCGCCGGCCTATCGCGAAGAGCTCTCTCGCTTGCTCGATGATGCCCTTCCGCTTTCATTCCCCGTGGTGGAGCGGGTGCTAGCTGAGGAGTTTGGTGAGGACTGGGGTCGATTCTTTGAACAGATCGACCCCGAGCCGCTGGCCAGCGCCTCCATCGGCCAGGTTCACCAGGGCACACTCCAGGGCGGCGAGTTGGTGGCCATCAAGGTGCAGCGGCCAGGCGCCCAGGCCGTGTTCGAGCGTGACTTTGACATGGTGCGCGACTTGGTGCGCTACACGCGGCTGCACACGCTGCTGCGCATGACGCGCCAACAACTGCAATCCATCGTCGACGAAGTCATCACATTTACCCGATCCGAGTTCGATTATTGCCACGAAGCCGACGCCGCCCGGCGCTTGCGGTCCATGGACATCGAGGGCATGTATGTCCCGCGTGTCTACGATGAGCTGTGCACCCGTCGCGTTCTGACCACCGAGTTTGTCGAGGGCATCACGCTCAACGACGTGCTCAACCACTTGGATGACTCCGATTGGTTGCGCCAATTCGGGGTAGAGCGCGATCGCTTGGCCCGGCAGATCATGCGCAACCAGCTCATGCAGGCGCTGGACTGTGGCTTCTTCCAGGCCGATCCTCACCCGGCCAACTTGATCCTGATGGGTGACGGGACGTTGGCCTACGTCGACTTTGGCATTGTCGGCGAACTGGATGAGCAGACACGGCGCGATGTGGTAGATATGGCCCTGTACGAGATGCTTGACGACTATGAGCGGGTTTGGCCCATCCTCCTTCGCTACGGGCAGCCGACCGAAAAGACCGATCTGCGGGCGTTCAAGGCTGGCTTCAAGGCCCTCTCAAACCGCTACAAGCAGGAGGGGGTGCGATCGTTTGCGGCTCGCAGCCTGGGCATCTATATCGAAGAGCAGTTGCGGCTCTACCACAAGCATCACATGCGGGTGGCGACCGGCTGGGCGACCTATATGCGCAGCGTCATCGTCTATGGCAACACGGCGGCCATGTTGTCCGAGGATCTGAACTTTATGCGCGACAACTTGCCGATCTTTCAGGAGATCAAGGCGCGCCAGACGCTCTCTGGCCTGACGCCGGAGCGGGTGTGGACCGAGGGGGTGATCCGCCAGGGGTACGACCTGCAACGGAGTCTGCGGGCGCTGGCTGTGCTCTTGCGTCGCGCCGAGGAGGGGGAATTGTCCATCCTGGAGGATGAGAGTCCGCGCACCGAAAAGCTGCGCAATGCTCGGCTGCGTGCAGGGGTCTGGACTGCGTTGACGTTGCTGGTCACCTGGCTCGCGGTTACGCTGGGAGATATTTCGCTGGTTGGGTGGCTGGAGGGCTGGATGGTGGGGGGAGTCGGAATTGCATTCTGCCTCTGGCAGCTCGCGACCAACCTTCGTCGTCTGCGATGAGGTTGCTTGCCTGGGTAATTAGATTGACATATTTGCACACGATTGCCGGATGAGTGGCCCTTTTCCAGACGCGGCGGGCGTTCCGCGGAGACTCTACTTCTGCGGCTTGCCATCTCATCTATGCCAGAATCAGAAAAGTATGGTACAATGGTGCTGCGACGGCTTGCGTGTCACTGCTGGTCCGGATTCTACGGATCCGGCTCCGTGACCT
>JASFTJ010000475.1:0-3235 GCA_050053615.1 Anaerolineae bacterium
TACCCGCCAGGCCGTGCAGCAGGGCGCTCTGCTGGAGCTCTCTCACTTTTTCGAGTCAGATCCGAACCTCAATACTGACGCCTTCTATCCCAACTTGCTGGACAGCGTGCAATGGGATGGGGGCGTCTGGTCGGTGCCGGTGGAGGCGACCTATCCCCTCATCTACTTTGACAAAGACAAGTTCGACGCCGCGGGTCTCGAGTATCCCCAGCCCGGCTGGACGTGGGACGATCTGCTGGCGGCGGCCCAGGCGCTGACCATCCGCGACGGGGACGCCGTCACGCAGTGGGGCTTTGTGCCCACCAGTTTCGACCCCGTGACCTTTGTTCAGGCCCGGGCTGGTCTGCTATTCGACCCGGAGACCGATCCACCTTTGGCAAAGCTCGACTCGGCTGCCGTCGTGGAGGCTGTACGTTGGTTCACCGACCTCTACTTGACGCACGCGGTAGCGCCCTATGCGCCTTCCTCCGGGGAAATGGGCGTGGGAGGCTTTATGGGCAACAACCTCAACCAAGTCGTTAACCAAGGGCAGGCGGCCATGTGGTTTGGTACAATCTTTGGCGGGCGGATGTTCGGACGAGGCCAGCAGCAACAGACCACTGGCGCTGTGCCCCTACCTGTGAGTAGTGTCGACGACCATTCGAGTCCTGTGGTGGTTGATGCCCTGTCTGTCAGCGCCGGCACGCAAAAGGTGGACCTGGCCTGGCAGTGGATCAGCTTCCTGGCCCAGCAGCAGGCGAGGCGGGGCGGAAGCTTTGGGGCCACGATGAGCACGACCCTACCCGCTCAGCCCTCCGTGGCGGCTGCGGCCGGTGTCTGGGACAGCCTCGACGAGGGCCTGGCCGCAGCGCTGACCTTTGCCATCGAACATGCCTTTGTGGATACCTACGATGGTGCGGGCTATGATACGTTCAACGCCGCTGTTGTGGACATTATGGAAAACGGCACGGCCATCGAAGCGGCGCTGGAGAGCGCCCAGGCAACGGTGGAAGCCGAGATCGAGGGGGAAATAGCCGCCGCGCCCACGCCGGTGGCTGACCTGGTCGTGTCCGAGGAGATCGACGAGGCCATGAGTGCTGGTGCGACCATGATCACCTTTGGCACGGCCGGGGGTGGAGGCATGGGTGGGCGGGGCGGCAGGTTTGGCCAACAGTCGCTGACGACGCTGGTAGACGAGTTCCAGGCTACCCACCCGGATATCCTTGTCGAGTTGGAGACCCCAGAGGGTTTCCGTGGCGGACTCGACATAACGACCATGGCCGCTGAATACGACTGCTTTCAAGCTTCGCCCAGCATGAGCGAAGAGGCGTTGGCTGCCATCCTGAGCATGGAGCCCTTCTTGTCGGCCGATCCGGACGTGAACAAGAAAGATTTCTATTCTGCGGTGCTGGATCAGTTCGCCTACCAGGGCCAGCTCTGGGGCCTGCCGGGCAGCGTGACGGTCAACCTGGTCAACTACAACAAGGACCTGTTCGATGCAGCCGGCCTGGACTATCCGGCCATGGACTGGACGACGAGCGATTTTCTACAGGCGGCCGTGGATCTGACCCAAAGCTCGGATGAGGTATCGCAGTATGGCTACGTGCCCAGCCAGCAGACAGTCAACGATCTGATCAGCCTCATGGATCGCCTGGGGGTCGATCTCTTTGACGACTCCCAAGATCCGCCGACTTTGGTATTGGACTCGCCCGAGGCAGTGCAGGTCATGCGCTGGTACACCGGCCTGACGACCGAGTACGAGGTCACGCCTGATTTGGAAGAGTTATCAGGCGGTGGCCCGGGGGCGGGAGGCGGTCGTGCACGGCAGACCCTGATCAACCAGGGGCAGGTGGCCATGTGGACCGATGGGGGGATGATGGGCCAGGGGCCTGGAGGTTTTGGGCAGCAGACGGAACTCAACACCGGGGTGGTGCCCCTGCCCGCTGGTTCCAATTCGGACCAGGGCAGCGGCTTCCAGTCGGTGGATGGTTACTTTATCTCGAGCCAGACCCAGGCGCGGCAGGCCTGCTGGGAATGGATTACCTTTCTCACTACGCAGCCCAGCGCGGCGACGGGCCTGCCGGCCCGCCAGGATGTGGCCGAGTCGAATGAGTATCGTCAACAGGTTGGTGAAGAACGGGCCGAGGCCTATCTCGCCAGTATGAGTGTGGGCACCCGGGCCTCCTTCTTCCAGCGAATGGCCGATGAGGGCAACTGGCTCATGTTCGCCTCCAACTGGCTGTCCAACGCCTATGAAAGCATCGTCGCGGGCGAAATGACGGTTGAGGAGGCGCTGGCTGATACTCAGACCAAGGTCGACGACTATCGCACCTGTGTGATCGCTAACGATGCAATCGGTGACATGGAGGCTCTGCGATCTTGTATGCAAGAGGTCGGCGGCACAATGGGGGGACCTCCCTAGAGTGACCATGGAAATGAATCACAACGACGTTATCATCCGCACCGAAGGGGTGACCCGAGTGTACCACATTGGCGCCCGGGAGATCCCCGCCCTGCGCGGCGTTGATCTGGCTGTGGGCGCAGGCAAGGTCGTGGCTCTGCGGGGCCGGTCGGGTTCGGGCAAGACGACGCTGCTCAACTGCGTCGGCGGGCTGGACCGGCCGACAGGGGGCAGGATCTGGTTCGAGGGAAAAGAAGTAACCGACCTGTCCGAACGCCAGTGGGTCAAGATGCGTCGGCAGCGCATTGGCTTTGTCTTTCAGGCCTATGCGCTGCTGGCCGCCTACTCGTCCTGGGAGAACGTCGACCTGATGCTGCGCTTGACCGGGGCAAAGAGCCGTGAGAGACAGACGCGGACGGAAGAGGTGCTGGCCCTCATGGGCTTGTCAAAGTGGATGGATCACCGCACCTTTGAGCTGTCCGGAGGCCAGCAGCAGCGGGTGGCCATCGCCCGGGCCATCGCGCCGCGTCCTGCGCTGATCCTGGCCGACGAACCGACCGGCAAGCTGGACACGGCCACCGGGCAGCAGATCCTCAGCCTCTTTCGCCGCATCGCCGACCAGGAGGGCACGACGGTGCTGATCGCTACCCACGACCTGGCCGTGGATGCCTTTGCCGACGTGGTGTATCACCTGCAGGATGGTCGCATCGTCGACGGACAGGCACCAAAGTGACAATGCGCGGCGCTCAGTCGATGGCAGTTGTTGATGGGTTGTGACTTGGAGATCCTGGTAGCTGTTTGTTTCCTGCTGATCGCGCTGGTAGCGATGCTGGGCATTTTTTGTGCGGGATTTAA
>JASFTJ010000476.1:0-3231 GCA_050053615.1 Anaerolineae bacterium
TGGTCGACCCATCTGCAGCGTGGAGAGAGGGGGAGATCGGCTCAGGGCGCGCTCTCCCCCGAATGCGAGAGGAGGCCTCAGCCGGTTGCTTCTGCATCCAGTTCCTCGATGGCGTCGCAGACCACCTGGGCGCTGGCCTTCAACTTGGCCTGCTCTTGCTCGCTGAAGGGTAAGGGGAAGCTAGTCAGCGCGCCTTCGCCGCCAACCAGGTGTGGCAGGGAAATGGTTACGTTGCAGACGTCCGCCACCTTGGCTTTTGGGGTGCACACGGTCAGGATCGACCGCTGGTCGCGCAGAACGGTGTCGACGATGCGGGACAGGGCGCTGCCGATGCCATAGTACGTCGCGCCCTTGCCCTCGATAATGTGATAGGCAGCGTGGCGGACCTGATGGTCGATCTCTTTCTGCATCTCATCGTTCAATTCGAGCCCGTGCTGACGGCAGAACTCGGCCAGAGGCATCCCGCCCACTGTGGCCAGTGACCAGGTCAATACTTCCGAGTCGCCGTGCTCGCCGACGACGTAGGCGTGGATGTGCTGAGCGTCAACACCGAGGTGACGCCCAAGAAGGACGCGGAAACGAGCTGTGTCCAACATCGTGCCGGAGCCCAATACGCGGCTGGACGGAACACCGTGCTGTGCCGCGTAGCGGGCAGCCAAGTGGGTCATGACATCGACCGGGTTGGTGGCAATGACCAGAACCGCATCGGGTGTGTACTCTAGGACGCTGGGCACCACCTGGCGGAAAATGGCCGCATTTCGCTCCAGAAGCTGAAGACGGGTCTCGCCCGGACGCTGGCCCACGCCTGCCGCCAAGATCACCACCTTGCTGTTGGTCAAGTCCTGGTAGTCTCCGGCGTGGACTTGCAGCGCATGGGCAAAGGGCACGGCGTGAAAGATGTCGTCCGCCTCGGCTTGAGCGCGCGCCCTGTTTTTGTCTACCAGCACGATCTCGCGGCCGACGCCGCGCATGACCATCGCGTAGGCCGCCGTCGCGCCGACCATGCCTGTTCCTACGATCCCAACTTTCATGTTTCCTCCTTCACTAGATACGGATATACCCGGACACAACAGATTATCCAGTGTCAATTACTTGTGGGCATCATAGCACAGCGTTATGGTCCTGTCAATGCTTTCAAGACTCCGCTAAGAAGAGGCCTGGTCAGCGGCAGAAAGGGGGATACGGTACCCGTTTTCGTTCGACTGCCCTTCTTTCAGGGCAGTTTTTCAAGAGTTTCAACGACTTGAATCTGCGTATCGTTTCATTCGACCTCAAAATGGCTGGAGATTGGTTTACACTTTTGACTTGCTGCGACGCTTCGTTGCAAGACTAGCGCCAGTTGAGTAGCTGCAAGCGAATAGTGAGCAGCGTATCGAAACCAAGCGAGTTAGGTAAGCAAAGCCGCTCGCTTGACTTTGATTCGCCTACGGCTCAGAATGACAACCACGGTTTCGTGTGGTCCTACCTCTTGCTTGAAACGATGCCCAAATCTGTATCAAGACTGAGCGCTGTGGATGTCGTTTGACCACAAGCCATGCTCGTGATATACTGCGGCCAAGTGATGAACCGTATATTGTGACGAGGGGGAGAATGTGAGCACGCCGACGATTGAGCAGATCTACCGCCACTATTCTGTGCGGACCTACAAGCCCGATCCGGTGCCGGCCGATCTGGTGGAGACGGTTGTAGCCGCCGGCCAGCGGGCTTCGACCTCGTCGAATTTGCAGACCTACAGCGTCGTGGCCGTCACCGACCCGACTAGGAAGGAGCGCCTGGCCGAGCTGTGCGGCGACCAGAAGCAGATTCACCAGGCGCCCGTCTTTCTGGCCTGGTGCGCTGACCTTAGCCGCCTGGATCGGGTCTGCCGGGCGCGCGGCTACGAGCAGGTGACAGAGTACGTCGAGAGCTTTGTCGTGGCGGCCGTGGACGCAGCCATCGCCATGCAGAACGCCGCCCTGGCCGCTGAGTCGCTGGGGCTGGGTATGTGCTACATCGGCGCCATTCGCAACCATCCGGCGGAGGTTATCAAGCTGCTGGGGTTGCCCCGCCTGGTGTTTCCCGTCTCGGGCATGACGTTGGGCTGGCCCGCCGCCGAACCCTTCATCCGACCCCGCTTGCCACTGGACGCCGTGCTTCACAGTGAGCAGTATGACATCGAGGGCGAGCCCGAGGCCTTGGCCGAATACGACCAGGCGATGGTCGAAACCGGCATCTACAAAGGCCGGCAGGTGCCGGTCCCCGGGCGCCAAGATGAGGTCGAGGATTACGGTTGGCAAGAGCACTCGGCGAGGCGGGCGTCGCGGCCGGTGCGCATCCATCTGCGCAAAGTGTTGCAAAGTCAGGGATTTGATTTGACGTAATCGTGTTGGGGCGAGATGGTGAGATCGATGCCTATGGGCCATTGCGCAGCACGACTGGCAAGAAAAGGTGGTATCCAAACCGCAAAATAGTCAGTCCCGCTGGCTGGTTTGCAAGGTAGATATAAGACTGGCCGGAACTGTCCTCTGCCACAACGACCGTTTGGGCTTCCGTCAGGAGATTGTAGAAACCGACCTCGACCGGAGTGGCCGGATCGGAGACGTCCAGGACGGACAGCCCATTGTTCCACTGTCCGTTGTCCTCCCAGTACTCTCCCAGGATGTAGGCCAGGACTTGCCCGGGGCCTGACTCGGCTACGGCAACGCCGTGCACAGTCTCCCACCTATCGTAGAGGCCCTCCAGGGTTGGAGAGTAAGGGTTCGAGACATCCACGATGTGCAAGCCTGCCTGGTCGGCAGCAAGGTAGACCAGGTCCCCCATGAGCGCCACGTCATAAACAGAGTCTGACATGGTATAGACGCCAGTCTCGTTGGGGGTTAGAGGATCGGAGACGTCAATGATGCGCAACCCATCGCGTCCAGCGCCAACGTAGGCATAGTCCTCGGCCACTGCCACACAGCTGAGGCTTTCCCCCGGCGTCGGCCAAGTGCTGACCAGCGTTGGCGACAGCGGATCAGAGATCTCCAAGAGGTAGAGATCCCAGCTCTCGGCGAGGTAGGCATAGTTCCCCATCACCGCCACGTCGTGGGCGAGTTTTGTTGTGGGATACGAGCTGACTTGGCTCGGAGAGAATGGGTCAGAGATGTCTACGACGAGCAGGCCTGCCTGCTCACCCGAGAGGTACGCATAGTGGCCCGAGAGCGCCACGCCTACGCCTCGGCCCGACAACTCTGTAAAACCGACCTGAGCCGG
>JASFTJ010000477.1:0-3228 GCA_050053615.1 Anaerolineae bacterium
TAGCAGAGGGGCGAGCGGCTCCGGGTTGGCGGACACGGCGGGTCCCCCGGCGATGAGCAACGGATGCGTCTCATCACGATCTACGGCGCGGGGTGGGATGTCGGCCGTGCGGAGGAGATGGACCATGTGAAAGTAGTCCATTTCATAGCTGAGGGTGAGGGCGACGACGGGAAAATAGTCAAGCGGCGCGCCCGATTCGAGTGACGCGGGTGGGATGATGTCGGTAAACACGCGCTCGCAAACGACGTCATCGCGGGCGTTCCACAAGCCGTACAGGCTGTGCACGGCCAGGCTGGACATGCCCAAATAATAGGTGTTGGGAAAGACGAGCGCGATGGGCAGGCGCCCGCCCCAGTCTTTGCGGACGGTGCCGCGTTCGTTCCCCAGGATGCGTTTTGCTTGGGAGACTTGTTCCCAGGTCATGGGTGGTTAGTTTGCTCCATAGACCCAACGGCTCAGCGGGACGGTCCACTTGTAGGGTAAGCCCAAGTCCTCAAGCGCAGTCCAGGCGATGCCCACGGCCTCTCGGGTGGTGAGCCAAGCGCGTGCAGGCCAGGGGATGGCCGTCAGATCGGTGCTAGTGGGACTGGGGTAGATCGCGAGACCTTGCTGCTCGAACAGGATGCGGGCCCGTTCTAGGTGCAGCGGATGGCTGACGAGGATGGCCGTCTGCCAGCCCTGGGCGACCATCACGTCACGGGTGCGGACAGCGTCCTCGTGGGTGGTCATCGAGCCATCGGCGAGCAAGATCTTTTCGGCGGGGACGCCCAGTGACACGGCCAAATCACGGGCCACGGCTGCCGCCGAGTGACGGTCATTCTGGTGACCACCGGTGCAGATGACGTAAGGGGCCAACCCTCGCTGAAACAGACCTACGGCGTGCAGCGTGCGTGCTCGCAGGTTCGGGCTGGCTTTGCCGTCGGCCTCGACCCGAGCGCCAAGGATGACGATGACGTGAGCTTTACGGGCTTGCTCGCGACTCCCAGTATGGTTGACCTGCCAGGCAATGCATAGTAACGTAATCACGCCTGCCACGACCACTAGGACGACAAGGTTCAGCAGGGCGCGGAAAAGTCGGTGCAACATGGCGCTATTATAGCACCGAACGCTGGAAATCCCAAGTTGGAGAAAGGATCAACGACTTGGGACTTGGCAGGTCAGAGCGCGACTTTAGGTGGGTTTTTCCCACCTTGACAATCAAAAGGGCAAGTGATACAATGGGCATGATTCATCAAATAGTCGTTGGGAATGTGCGGCTATTGAGAGTGCGGGCTGTTGTGAATGCTTTCTGGAACAACCGGTGAGAAAATCCTAAATGGCTGAAAGCGAAAGGAAAGTGAGGACTATGTCATCATTTGCCGCTAGTGTTTTGTGGTCCTCCAAAGCCGCCGTGCTCTGTGCCTAAGGTGGGTTCATGCCTCCCCCCGATTTGATCGCGGTATTGGCGGTGGCTTTAGCGTTCGTGATTGCCATCGGCGTAGCCCTGGTCTTTCTCATCAGGAGGCGGCGAGAAAAGTGCGCTGTTTGTGGAAAAAGCATTCCTCGTGGTGTTCAACAGTGCCCCTACTGTCGGGGACGGCCTCGGCGGAAGCCAGCGATTGACCCCACTCAGCGAGTTGCCAGTCGGTCTCCAGGTTCGTTTGAGTTGGTTGCGGTAGAGGGTCCCTTAACAAACCAGAGGTTCCCCATCTTGCCTCAGGGGCTTACCATCGGTCGTCATCCTGACAATGACCTCGTCCTGATGGATGAGCTGATGGTTTCCCGGTACCATGCGGCGATTGCTCTGGAGCAAGCCCACTATGTCCTCTACGATCGGGACAGCGCCAACGGCACGTGGGTCAACGAGCAGCGGGTGTTCCGGCACGTTTTGGAGCCCGGCGATCGCATCCAGTTCTGGCGGTCGCAGTTTGCGTTTTCTCAAGCGGGTGTCCCCTTGCCCTCTCCTGTGTCTCCCACAGCGCCAGAGTCGGCGGTCCGTGTGGAAGGGGAGCAAATCGGACGCTATTCGCTGGAAGGTCTGATTGGCCGTGGGGGGATGTCGGAGGTCTTTCAGGCGCGTGACGCAGAGGGGCGCACGGTAGCTATCAAGATTCTACAGCAGTCCGATCCGTATCTCGTGGACAAGTTTGTGCAGGAGGGAAACAAGATCGGGCCACTTCTGCGCAATCATCCCAACATCGTCTATGTCTATGAATTCGGCCAAAGTTCTGACAGTCGTCTCTACATTGTCATGGAGTTCGTGGATGCTCCTTCTTTGCGCAAGGCCTTGCGACGCTCGTTGACAGAGCCAGAGATCCTGCGCATCATGCAGCAGGCGTGCAGTGCGCTGGCTTTTGCTCACCAGAATGACGTGGTCCATCGGGATATCAAGCCGGAGAATATCCTCGTGACGACGGAAGGCCTTGTCAAAGTGTTGGATTTTGGAATCGCCAAGCTGACTTCTGCCGCGACGGTGACGCGAGACAAGATCATCGGTACGCCGGAGTACATCTCGCCCGAGCAGGCCCAGGGCGAACCGGTGCGGCCCGCCAGTGACGTCTACTCGCTGGGGATTGTCCTCTACGAGATGCTCGCGGGAAGCGTCCCTTTCCCGCGACCCAACATCGAGGATCCATACAAGGCCGCTATGGAGGTGATCCGTCAGCATCTCAAGGAACGCCCGGAGGCGTTGCGCAAGCGGAATCCGAGCGTTCAGGTCTCAAAGCGGTTGGAGCGGGTGGTGATGCGTGCCCTGGAGAAGGATACTCGGAAGCGATATCGTTCCGCCGAAGAGATGGGGGAAGCGCTTGGCTACAAGGAACAAGTCGTAGATGTCCCAACTCCTCATGTCAGCGCCGGACCAGCGAGTTTGGTCGTCTTGAAAGGGCCGCGAACGGGGTACAGGTTTCGATTGGGACAGCAGACGCTATCCGTCGGTCGCTACGATCTCGGATCGTCTAACCGGGCCATTTCTCGCTGTCATGTGAATGTCTGCTATCGAGCTGGAAGCTACTGGCTGCAAGACACGTCAAAGAACGGGACATTTGTTGATCGTCGACGGGTGTATGGCGAGGTTCCGTTGAGGACAGGGGCGATTATTGAGATTGGGGATGTCGTCTTGAGATTGGAAAAGGCGTCTTAGCACCTTACCCGGCGTGATTATGCTGCATGTCATTGCGAGTAACACACGGCGGGTGGCCGCCGCTCATTATACAAGAAACAGCCGTCATCTGTTGGGCGAGGTCTCTG
>JASFTJ010000478.1:0-3226 GCA_050053615.1 Anaerolineae bacterium
TCGTAGACAAATTGGGCCTGCAACGTTACGTCCACTTCCTCGGTTTTGTGCCCGAGAAGGACATGCCAGCGCTGTATCGCGCATCAGACCTGTTCGCCATTGCCTCCATCTGCGAGGTGCAGAGTCTGCCCACCTTGCAGGCGGCCGCTACGGGGCTGCCGGTAGTCGCTGCCAGGGCCGTCGCCCTTCCCGAGTTGGTCCATGATGGAGTCAACGGGTTCCTGGTGCCGCCCGGCGAACCGGAAGCGCTGGGAAAGGCAATGTGGACCATTCTGTCAGACCCCGACCTGGCGGCTCGGATGGGAAAGGCAAGCCTATCCATCGCCCAGCCACACGCGGAAGAGCATACCTTTGACAAGTATGAGAAGCTGTACCAAAGACTGCTCTCGGCGCGAGACTAAAAAGTGCGTGAATAGGAGTAATCACGTCCGACCAGATTCAGTGTCAGACTCTGGGCTATGCAGCCCCAGCGATGGCGCCGTCGGGCGGGTATCTGGCCCAATCGGAACAACAGAGCACTCCCCTAGACCCAGGCCGCACCCTGCAGCCGCTGTTTGACTTTCGCCTCCTCTTTTGCTACAATCTGGCCCGTCGCCGCAACGGCGATCTTGGGGGATGTCCATTGAGACGATTGGATGAGCAAGAGAGAAATGCGAAACTGCCGAGAGCCGTTTTCGGAATATGGCTCACGGCGTTACTGAGTTTGGCGCTGGCCGGATGTGGCCGTGTCCTCGACCCGCCGAAGCCAACGGCTGTGGCTGGCATCGCACCGACCCATACTGACACACCCAACCCCACGGCCACCCGCCGGGCTACCTTCACGCCGGTGCCGGCCACCCCATCGGACACTCCCACGCCGACTGTCACGCCCACACCGATCATCTATATCATCAAAAAAGGGGACACACTACTGGCCGTCGCCCGCGAGTTCGACGTGACCGTCAAGGATATTCAAGAAGTGAACGGCATCGCCGATCCACGAAGATTACAGATCGGGCAGGAGATCATCATCCCGCGAAAACCAGCGGAGGGCGAACCGACCTCGGTACCCACACCAACGCCGGTAGCCCTCCAGATCCGGGGATTGGCGTTTCACCGCACGCCGGTGGATAGCCTGTGGTGCATGGGCGAGGTAGCGAATCTCTCAGGCCGGCCAGTCGAGGAGGTCCAGGTTCGGGTCTCACTTCACGACGAACAGGGGCGCCTCCTGGCTTCCGGCGCAGCCTTTACCCAGCTCGACATTCTGGCGCCTGGGGGACGGGCCCCTTTTGCCATCCTCTTCGCTGCACCGCCTACGAGCTTTGCCCAGTACCAGACCCAGGTTCTCAGCGGCGTGCCCAGCACCCACCTGGGCCCCCGCTATCCCGATTTGGCGGTGGTGGAAGACTGGGGCGGTTGGTTGGATTCATCTCAAAAGGAAAACTATCAGGTCCGGGGTCAGGTGCACAACACCGGCGACGCAGACGCCGAGCAGGTGGCCCTGGTAGTCACTTTGTATGACGACGAGGATCACGTCGTCGGCGCGCGGACGGTAAGCATCGCCCCTGACGTATTCCTGGCCGGCGCAATGGCTCCCTTCGAGGTGACTTTGACCCCTCTCAGGCCGGCCGTCCGTTACGACATCCAGGTGCAGGGCTGGTGGATCGGCTACCAGGTGCCCACAGCCACGGGGACGCCCGAGGCGACAGCTGCACCCTGAGTCCGCCACATAGATGGGGCACAAGACCGTATCCTTCATAGGTAGGCGGTGTTATGGCTAACAAAGATCTATTGGAGGTTTGCACAGCAGATGAAAGCATATTCCCTCGAAATCCGAGGTTGGTATCGCGTCATAAGAAGCTTCATCGGCTTCTTGATCCGGTTGCTCGCACGCGTCGAAACAGAGGGTCTGGAGCATATTCCCGAGGAGGGACCGTATCTTCTGATTTCCAACCACCTGCACTGGCTCGATCCACCGGTGCTGATGGCTGTCTTTCCCCATCGGGCTTATGTCTTTGCCGCACACAAATGGGAGAATCATTGGTTGCTCAGCTGGCTCTTCCATTCATTGAATGCCATTTTTGTCCGCCGGGGCGAGGTGGACCGCAAGGCGCTGCGCCAAGCCTTGGCTGTACTCAGGGGTGGTGGAATCCTCGGTCTGGCCCCCGAAGGGACCCGCAGCAAAACAGGCGCCATGCAACGGGGGCGCAGTGGGGCAGCCTACCTGGCCTACCGCGCTGGCGTCAAGCTGGTGCCAGTCGTCGCCACGGGACAGGAAAAGGTGTTCTCGTTCCTCCGGCGCTTCCGCCGCGCACGGGTGCGAGTCGTCTTTGGCCCAGCGTTCGAGCCGCCGCCGGTCAAGGGTAAGGCCAGGGCTGCGCAGGTTCATGCCTTCGCAGAGGAAATCATGTACCGCCTGGCCGCCTTGCTCCCACCAGAATACCGCGGCGTCTATGCCGATATTTCAGAAAAACAACCAGAACTGCTCGCATCGTACGCTACGGGCGAGTAGCTATCAACCTCAACGAGGAGTCAACGTATGGAACGTCGAGGATGTGGCCTGGGGTGTATCTTGACCTTGGTCGGATCGATGTTGAGCATCTTTCTCCTGCCGTACCTCATCAGCAGCATCTATGCCATCGTCAGCAAGGTGGTCCAGGTGCCTGGCACACCCAACTGGCTCTGGGGAGATTGGCTCAGCACGTTGGCCAGCGGGAACCGCACCCTGTACATGATCCTGGCCGAAGGACCCATCTGCTGTGCCGGAACACTGGGACTGTTGATCGTCATTCTCGGGGTCGTGATGATGATTAGCAGTCTAGGACAAGACGAAGAATACTTTGACAAAGACGAATATGAGCTTGATGAAGAACCAACAGACTAGGTTGTGTTGACCATTAAGGTGTGATCAGCAAGCGAGAAACTGAGCTGCCGGGCATTCTCCAGCGCCGAGCCAGCATTACCAGGCTGCTGCCTATCGGTGCGTCCCGCCCGCTGCACCCCTTGGAGCACCCCCTAGGCAGTGAAACAAGCAGAATCAATAGACCGCCATGAGCAGCGAGCGCCCCATGGAGCTCGTCCTGGGGCGCAGGTTTGCCCATGTGCTGGCGAATACCATGGGATCAACACCCCACCGCCTCTCCCGCCACCGATTGTCCCTCGGCTCTATTGTATGGTATAATTTGCTGCTGGAGGGATTTGATGGGCATGCAACTGATTCTCACCCACGAGAATACCGACTTTGATG
>JASFTJ010000479.1:0-3222 GCA_050053615.1 Anaerolineae bacterium
CGCTTCGACGGGCGTGTGCTCGAGCCAGGCGAGTTGGACGAGGCCGACCGCGAGCTGCTGGCCCGGGTCGAGGCCGGATTCGAAACCATCGGCGAGCTGTACGCCGCCTGCAAGTTTCGTGCAGCGCTGAACCAGGCGCTGGCCCTGGCCCGCGAAGCCAACGGCTACCTCGACCGCAAGGCGCCCTGGTTCCAGATCAAGGAGGATCCGCGGGCGGCGGCGACGGCAGTCTATGTCATCCTGCGGGTCGTGGACAACCTAAAGACCATCCTGGCGCCGATCTTGCCCCACACCGCCCAGCAGCTCCACGAGTACCTGGGCTATGATGGTCAGCTTTTCGGCACGCAGCATGTGGTCGAGTATCAGGAGGAGACGCGCTCCCATCAGGCACTGACCTACGATCACAGCGGGGCTATCGGTACCTGGACACCGAGTGAACTGCCGCCCGGTCAGGCGCTACGCAAGCCGGCGCCGTTGTTCAAAAAGCTGGACGAGAGCATGGTGGAGGAGGAGTACGCGCGGTTGGAGGGGTAATCGAATACCAGGCATCAGCACGCAAGCAGAGCCGGGGCGGTTGCCCCGGCTCTCGTTATCCACAACCCCACTTGACAGACAGCAGTAGAGATGCCACAGTCAAAGCTAGAGCCTGCACTCGGGTTTGTCGTAAAGACAAAAGTCGATTATAATGGTAGATGAAGGTAGGCAAAGGCTTATGAAGACTTTAGACGAGATCAAAGAGATCCTGGAAGCGCAACAAGATCATCTCGCTGCCGAATATGGTGTGACCATCGTCGGTGTGTTCGGCTCCTACGTTCGTGGTGAGCAACACCGCAATAGCGATGTCGACATTCTGATTGAACTTGAGCGCCCTCCCCGCATTAGCTTGATCGGTCTGGTCGAGCTAGAATACTATTTGAGTGATCTGCTTGGAATGGAAGTGGACGTGGCTATCAAAAAGAACCTGAGAAAGCGCATCGGTGAACGAATTCTGCACGAGGTCGTTCCTCTATGAATCGCGAGTTTCTGGACTTTGTCGAGGACATTCTGGACACCATGGAAAAGGCTGAAATCTTGGTCGAAGGTTTTACCTATCGTGAGTTTGAGGAGGATTTTCGCACCAATTTTGCCGTGGTCAGAGCCCTGGAAATTATCGGCGAGGCGACCAAGCGACTGCCCATGAGCGTGCGCGAGCAGTACCCGGAGGTTCCATGGAAAGGAATGGCCGGGATGCGGGATCGCATTATTCACGGGTATGACACCGTGGATCTCCAGATCGTCTGGGACGTGGTCAAAAAAGACATCCCCGAGATCAAGCCGCAGATTCAACAGATCCTCACTGACTATTCAGTGTAGGAGCGCTGCTACGCCGGTTTTGGAAATCACCAATCGCGCTGTCAGAGCAAAAGGATTTTCCCCCTTCTGACAATGAGTACCTTAATTTCAAAGGGGCAAAGCTAAGCAAGAGCCGGGGCGCTTTCGTGGAGGTGCCCTGCTTCCTAAGCAAATACGACCCCGATACGCCGCGCTTCTACCCCACCGCCGTCGCGCCCGAGACCCGCGACACGCCTACGGCGGTTCTCGTGGGAGGATTTCATCGAGCGCAACAACCCTGTCCCAAGCGTTAGCGAGGGGAACGAGCTGATAGCCACCTTCTCTTTCGCAGGGGCTTCGCCGAGATGCGTCGTGTGCTAAAGCCAGGTGACCGGCTCCTGGTGGTGGATTTCGAGCCGCCGACGGAGGGGCTGCTGAAGCTCCTAATAAGTCATGCGTTAGGCCATCGCATGATGGAAAACGACATTTGCAGGTTGCCGGCGACGGTAGAGGCAGCCGGTTTCACAGAAGTTCAAGTTGGTAGAACCAGCCACAGGTTGCTTATGTTCTTGCGCAGCATCGTCGGCAAAGATTGAGCGGTCAGCAATAAAATGCCCTCAGAGGGCCAGGCACGGATCACCCCCACATGGGTTCACTTCCACCGTGACATGCACAACATCGAACTCTGCCAACAACTCCTTGTAATGCTCGGGGCGCTTGGGAAAGTGTGTCACAACCGAGAGCACGGCGGCCAGGTGACGAGAGCCCACTCTCCAGACGTGGAGGTCTGAAACTCGATTGTCAGCATCCAACTCGATAGCAGAACGAATCGCCGATACGGTATCACAGTCCACACTGCTGTCTAACAATATCTTGCTCGTGTCCCGCAAAAGTCCGAATGACCAGCGGGTAATGACGATCGCGCCCACAATGCCCATCACCGGATCCAGCCAGACCCAGCCCAGAGCTTTTCCGGCCAAGAGCGCCACAATTGCTAGCAAAGAGGTCATGGCATCGGCGACCACGTGCAAGTACGCGGCTCGCAGATTGTGGTCGTGCTGATGGACTTTGCCAGAGCTGTGAATATGGTCGCCATGTTCATGGTCATGATGCTCGTGCCCGCGTAACAGATAGGCACAGGCGAGATTGACGACCAGGCCAAGCACAGCGACGACGATGGCCTCGTCAAACTGGATTTCTCCAGAGGCGAACAGGCGCTGAATCGACTCCACGGCCATGAGCATAGCCACGACGGCCAAGGCGATGGCGCTGGCAAACCCGCCGAGGACGCTGACCTTGCCTGTGCCAAAGGTGTACCGTGGGTCATCGGTGTGGCGGCGCGCATAGGCGTAGGCAACCACAGTGATCCCAAGGGCGGCGACATGGGTTCCCATATGCCAGCCATCGGCCAACAGAGCCATGGAACCAAAGGCCAGCCCGGCGACTATTTCCACGATCATCACCGCAAAGGTCAACCAGATCACCCTCCAGGTATTCCGTTCCCCATGCCCCTGGGCGATGTGAAAACAGTGTTTATGTTGCCATTTTGTCAGCGTGTGAATGTGCATGCCAACCCATCTCTCCAGATCACTCTTTGTGCATCATGCCTGCTTGACTTGAGTAACGGCGCGATTATAACACACAATCGGAAATGGAGCCAGGAGATCACAATCCCTGGGCCATGCTTTGCCGTCGGCGCCTTTCCGCACTTGACCGATCTCGATTTGACATCTGCAGCGGGTTCGAGTAGAATGCCCCCCTGGGGGATATGATAATGATTGCTGCGAGGTTGTGGCCGCCACCAATTCGATTTGATTTACTGACTGTATTCAATTATTTCTGTTTATAACAAGGCACAAATACCTCATAGATCGCTGACGCAGATATCGAGAGACAATCATTGCCGTATCC
>JASFTJ010000480.1:0-3211 GCA_050053615.1 Anaerolineae bacterium
CCACCGTCAGCCTGCAAGTCGAGGCCGACAATCTCGACGGTGCGCACTTTCTGGATTTGCGGCGGCAGCAGGTTGATCTTGGTACGGATCAGGTCCGGGATCTGGAACGCCTCTTCGCGGGGTAGGATGGCGATACGTACGGCGTGACCCTTCTTGATTTCGGCGTTGACATTGGCCTCGATCTGGGTGACCAATTCCTTGCGCATAGTCTCAAACTCAAAGTCCATGCGGCCCCTCAGGGGCTGCATGTTCCCGCCGGAGACCGATGCGCCATGATCTCGCCAAACGACACCGCACAGCACGTGGAGCGCCGTGTGGGTGCGCATGAGCTGGTGGCGCCGCTCCCAATCCAGTACGCCGTGAACGGCTGCGCCTTCCGACGGCGCGTCGCCGGCCAAGGTATGCCAGACTTCGGATCCTTGCTTTTTGACCTTGACCACGCGCGCCGAGCCACCTTCCCAGGTCAACGTGCCCACGTCGTGGGGTTGCCCACCGCCGCCGGGATAGAAGACAGTCCGGTCCAGGATCACAGCCCGCCCGTCAACCCCTGTCACGGTGGCGTCGAACTCTTTTCGATAGCTATCTTTGTGATAGATCTGCTCTGTCATTATCCTTCCTTGCTTTGTGACACTGCCATAACGGAAAAACGCTCTCATCCCCAAGGGACGAGAGCGCCGAGGCGACACCCCCGCGGTACCACCCTTCTTAGCGCTACCGCTCACTCTATCGGATACGGTCCTTCGTCTCTGGGACAATACCCGCGCCCTGCTAACGGTGGGCGAATCCGACCAAGCTTACTTGTCTACCGGCCACCTTTGCCACCGATAGGTGTTCAGCTGGCAGCTCCCGGAGGATCCTCGGCAAGCTTCCCGCATCCGGCTTCCACCACATAACCGGACTCTCTGGCCGTTCCGTCAAGCCTATGCGTTCCGTTCACAGCTTTTGGTTTGTTCAAGTGGTCAGAGTCTAACACGAAACGACGAATCTGTCAAGCCACGTCAATGGCCCAAAATGCGGACGCTTTCCTCACGTGGTTGAGTCTTTAAATCTACTGCTCCGAAGCGTCTTAGCAAACGAAGGCAGCGGTTGCGGCGGTCTCGCATACGGGGCTCCTTGGCCTTCCATTTGCCCAGCACCTGGTTGATGACCAACGCGCTATCGCCTCGCACCTCCAGGGAGAATTCTTGAGGTTGGCGGCCTCCATCCTCAATGCGCTGGAGCAGGTCTTGCAGCGCCGCGATCAATGTATCATACTCGGCTTCGTTGTTGGTATACTCATTCCCGAGATCCAGGCGCTCCACAAGCTGGGCGCCATCCTGCACACGGGTGATGGCATAGCTGCCATATCCCCAGCCAGGATTCCCCTTGCTGCCGCCGTCAAATACCAAGATATAGTCCGGAGACTCGAGATCCTCATGGGTAGAAGAGGACTGTTTCATCTGTGCAAGAGCCGGGCTGGAGGTAGGCAGTCCTTCTTGCTGAGCCACAAGTCTGAGCAACTGCTGCCTCTTTGCAGGCGGTAATTTGGCAATCGCTGTGGCGATCTCTTGAACTTTGTCTTCCAAAGTTGGACCCTTTGCCTTACTTGCTGCTTTCCTGCTTGGTCACGATCCCGTTATAGAGGTACTCAAGATTGGCCAAATGCAATCGTTGCACCAGGCCGCCCAGGGGGATGCGCGATAGTCCACAGTCCTCGATGTCGATCTTTTGCAACTCGGACTTGGGCAATCCTTTGCTGACGATGGCTTGAACCTTTTTCTTGATAGTGCGCAAATAGGCGACATTGGTGTCCACCGTTTCGTCAATCTCGCCCCGGAGCAGCACGCCTCCATGACCTTGGATAACATTTTCCAGTTTCAGGTTTTTGATCTTTTTCATCGATTTGATGAGCGCGTCAAAGTCCCCTCGGGCAGCGAGGGGCACCGGGGCCATCGCATCCCCGGCAACCAGCACTTTGTCCTCAACAATATGAACCATCAGTCCATCGGGGGTGTGGCCTGGTGCGTGTATGAGGTGGATCGTCTTTTCGCCCGGTCGAAGCAAGATTTCTGTCTCAAAGACTAGTTGAGGAATGCGCAGCTTGACAGGAGCCAGTTCTGGAGTACGGACCCGGGCCCGAGCCAAACTCTCTTCGCCGACTTTGAGCAGAATCTGGCGACATTCTCGATGTGCGATGAGTTCGGCTTCCGGGAACAGGTAGCTGCCATAGATGTGGTCGGCATGATGATGGGTGTTCACTACGTAGCGTATTCCAGCTGGACTCCGCCGCAGAGCAAACTCGCGAATTTTTTTGGCTTCCTGAGGGAAGGGCAGGGTGTCAATAACCACGGCCCCCTCCGGGGTAACAATGACTGTCGCCACGACCTCGGCGTAGAGCTTGCTTATGAATATAAAGACATCTTCGGTGACTCGTTCCCGTATCATCTTGGCTCCCAAACTCCTAACTGGGGCTAAGCATGTCACAAGTGCTGGCGGCTGCCACACACGAGCACGCTTGCCCCCTCAGTGCTCGCATTATACTAGAAAAAAAGACACATGGCAAGTAGGGGGAAGCTCCACATGTAGCCGTGGACACCGAAAACTTGGCGAGAATGACAACCACGGTTCAGTGTTCAGTATGGTCCTACCGTCATACTCTGTAGAGGAAGAGACCCTTACCGTTTGGAAGGAGTCGGTCGATGTATGGGGATCATGAACGATGAAATGCTCGAGTTGCCAACTCGGAGAAGTGTGGTATAATTTGGTTGACTGCAAAGACTTATTCCGCTGCAATGGGACCCCAAGTCCGAGAGGAGGTGGTGGGCGCTCACAAAGTTGGCTGGCTCCAAGTCAAACTCAATGTCTGGAAAAGTTGGGTGAGAAAGCGAATTGGAGGAGTAAAAATGAAAAAGATACCGTTTGCTCTGTTGGCAGTGCTGGTGGTGATGAGTTTAGTCATCTCCGCCTGTGGTCCCACTCCGGAGCCGACCGAGGCTCCCAAGCCCGAGCCCACCACGGAAGAGGCCAAAGCCGAACCTACCAAAGAAGAGGCCCCGGCCGAACCGGAATTGGTGGGTACTATTACGTTGTGGCACGCTTGGAAAGAGTCAGAGATCCCGGCTTTGAATGCGGTCATCGCTGCGTTCCAAGAGGAGTACCCTGACGTGCAGTTCGAGGTACTGTACGTGCCGCATGATGATCTACAAGGCAAATACGAGACCGCCGCTGCGAC
>JASFTJ010000481.1:0-3207 GCA_050053615.1 Anaerolineae bacterium
GAGGGCATTGACTATGTGCGGGGCAAGGTGGCCGAGGTGGTCCCTGATCCCGACAACGAAGGCAAGCTGTTGGTGCGCGGCGAGGATACGCTGCTGGGCCGCTACGTCGAGATCCCGGCCGACCTGGTGGTGTTGCTGACCGCCGCCGTCCCGGCCGAGGGTTCGCGGGAAGTGGGCAAACTCTTTGGCGTGTCTGTGGACAAGGATGGCTTTTTCAGCGAAGCCCATCCCAAGCTCAAGCCGGTCGACACGACAACCGCAGGCGTGTTCCTTGCTGGCTGCTGCCAGTCACCCAAAGACATCCCCGACACGGTGGCCCAGGCCAGCGCCGCCGCGGCCAAGGCCCTGGTCCTGCTGAGCAAGGGCGAAGTAGACATCGATCCTGCCGTGGCCGAGGTGGACCCCGAGAAATGCTCCGGCTGTGGTGAATGCATCCTGGCCTGCCCCTACAACGCCATCGAGCGAGTCGAGGGCAAAGCTCAGGTCAACGTCGCGCTGTGCAAGGGCTGTGGCACTTGCGTCGGCGCCTGTCTGGCCAAGGCGATCACTGGCCACCACTTTACCGACGAGGAGCTGATCGCTCAGATCGAGGGCATTTTTGAACGAGATCCCATGCCGGTCTTTGCCTAATAGGAGCATTGCTATGAGTGACAACGGATTCGAACCCCGCATCGTCGGGTTTCTGTGCAACTGGTGCAGCTATGCCGGCGCCGATGCGGCCGGCACCTCACGGCTCAAGTACGCGCCCAACATCCGCATCATCCGCGTCATGTGTTCTGGACGCGTCTCGCCCGAGCATGTGGTCCGCACCTTCCGCGAGGGCGCCGACGGGGTGATGGTGCTCGGTTGACACCTGGGCGACTGCCACTATGTTAGTGGCAATCATCGAACCGCCAAGCGGTTCCCCATCTTTCGTAACTTGCTGAGCTACGCCGGCATCCATCCCGACCGGCTGATGCTCGACTGGGTCTCGGCCTCGGAGGCGCGGCGCTTTGCCGACGTGGTCCAGGAATTCACCGACCAGGTCCGGGCGCTCGGGCCGTTGGAGACGAAGGAGGTGGTTTGACATGGAACGACTGGACCTTCTTCGAGATGCGGTCAGAAACTTGCTAGACAGCGGCGACGTGGACGGCGTGCTGGCTCTGCGCGCCGATGGCCCGGCCTCGACGCCCCACCTCTTCCGCCCCGGTGATAGCCTGGATGGCCTGGTGCTCTGGCCCAAGTACAACCTCCCTCAGATCATGGACCTGCTCCTCGACGCCTCCCCCCCGCAGGCGGGGGGGCTCAAGCTGGGCATGGTCACCCGCGGCTGCGAGGAGCGCGGGCTGATCGAAATGGCCAAGCGCAATCAGGTCGACCTGGAGCGCATCCAGGTGATCGGCCTGGCTTGCAGCACCGAGGAGCGCGACGAATGCCGCTGCGCCTGGCCCTACCCCACCCAGATCGACGTCGGCGAAAAGGTGGAGGGCACCGCCGACGAGCTGGTAGCCGAGCACGAAAAGCTCTCGATGGTGGAGCGGACCGAGTTCTGGAAGGAGCAGTTTGCCCGCTGCATCAAGTGTTACGCCTGCCGGACGGTCTGCCCCCAGTGCTTCTGTGAGGTCTGCGTGTTGGAGGACGATAAGTGGGTCGAGACCGGTATGCTGGCGCCGCCTTTCCCGTCCTATCACCTCATCCGCGCCTACCACACTGTCAGCAAATGCGTGGGCTGCATGGAGTGCGAGACGGCCTGCCCAGCCGACATCCCGCTGGCAGTGCTCTACACCCTGCTGCGCCGCGACGCCGAGGCGATGTTCGAGTACGTGCCGGGGCGCAGTGTGGACGATCCGCCGCCGTTGGTGGTCGAGACGATGTGGCAAGGAGTCTGACGAGTGGAATACAAGAACGTTCTGACGACGTGCATTTATTGCGGCTGCGGCTGCGGCCTCTACCTGCAAGTGTTGGACGGCAAAGTGATCGGTTCCCTGCCGGCCAAGGGTCATCCCATTAACGACGGGAAGCTGTGCATCAAGGGCTGGAACGCCCATGATTTTGTCCACCACCCCGAACGGTTGACGGCGCCCCTCATCCGCGACCGGAAGGGCGGTGAGCTCCAGGAGGCGACCTGGGACGAAGCCCTGGACCTAGTCACCCGTCGGCTGAATCAGGTCAAGGCCGAGCACGGCCCCGACGCCGTCGGCTTTTTGGCGTCGGCCAAGTGCACCAACGAGGAGAATTATCTCCTGCAAAAGCTGGCGCGGGGGGTGATCGGTACCAACAATGTAGACCATTGCGCCCGCCTTTGACACAGCCCCACCGTGGCCGGTCTGGTCACAGCATTTGGCAGCGGGGCGATGACCAACAGCGTGCCCGAATTCGAAGAGCACACCGATTGCTTTCTCGTCACCGGTTCGAACACCAGCGAAGCGCACCCGCTTATCTTCACACGGCTGGTCAAGGCCCAAAAGCGCGGCGCAAAGATCATCGTCGTGGACCCCCGGGACATCCAGACTGCCAGAATTGCCGATCTACACCTCCAGCAGCGGCCTGGCAGTGACGTGGCCTGGCTCAACGGCATGATGCACATCATCATCGAGGAGGAGCTGTACGACAAGGAATACGTCGCCGAGCGAACGGAAGGCTTCGAGGAGCTGAAAGAGGCCGTGGCCGACTACACGCCGGAGCGGGTCGAAAAGATCAGCGGCATCCCGGCCGCAGACCTGGCCGAGGCGGCGCGCGTCTATGCCAAAGCCGAGCGGGGCGCGATCTTGTACGCTATGGGGATCACCCAGCACACCACCGGCGTGGACAATGTGCTGTCGTGCGCCAACCTGGCCATGCTGACGGGCAACGTGGGCAAGGCTGGCACCGGCGTCAATCCTCTGCGTGGCCAGAACAACGTGCAGGGCGCCTGCGACCTAGGTGGCCTGCCCAATGTCTATTCTGGCTACCAGGCGGTGACGGTCGAAAGCATACAGGCCAAGTTCCAGGAAGCGTGGGGCGGGGCCGGCCCCGGACGCGTGGGGTTAACCGTCACCGAGATGTTGGACGCCGCTCACCACGGCGATCTGAAAGCCCTCTACGTCCTGGGCGAGAACCCCATGGTCTCCGATCCGGACATCAACCATGTGCGTGAGGCTCTGATGCACTGCGAGTTCCTGGTGGTGCAGGACATCTTTCCCACCGAGACGGCGCAGCTAGCCGATGTGGTGCTGCCCGGCACGACCT
>JASFTJ010000482.1:0-3202 GCA_050053615.1 Anaerolineae bacterium
AGGAGCGCTTGTTCTGCCACTTCCATTTGGCCAGCTATCATTTTCCAACAGTCAGCATGCCAAATGACACATACTGTGATATGCGGTCGCTTTGCTCCTGCTGCCAAGAAACTTGTCATTCTGGGGGGATCACTTTCTTGCATAGTGAGCGACGGCTGCCTGCCGCAAAGTTCGCCATAACAACTTTAACAGCCCTGGCCCGCAGGGGGTTTTCGAAGCGAAACTGGAGTTAGGGAGGGGTAAAAGGGCAATATCCGGGGTTGATAGCTCGACGGAGCCCTGGGACGGCAGTTGAAACGAAGCAGAACGGGCGCCAAGCCGGGCCAAGGGATTCCGGCAAGCTGAAAAGGCTCCGATCTGCGCCCCAAAAGGGCTGTGGGCGGGTCCGGAGGCCTGGGAAGCCGCTCCGGGAGACCCAAAGGTGCTCCGCGAGCAGGGGGCAATGCGCCACGCGCACAGGAGCTCGCGAGGCGTCTGGGTGAGGAAAGGTGCAATCAGGTTGAGTAAGCGGCGAAGGTCGCTTCGCGCACCAGCCGGGCCAGAGTTGTCAGTGTCGACCAGGTATCGGCCAGGAAGGTAACAGCCTTACCTCGCAGGCCACCATAGACTGGCAAGCGTTTGAGCCCCCACTGCTTGAAGGTGGCATTGCGCGCTCGATGGTAAAGACGCTTCCAGGCCGGGGAGCCTACGGGCAGGTCGCGGGCCAGGCGAATGGAGCTATTGGCAAAGCGTTCCCCCAGGTTGAAGATTTTGCCATAGGGATGGTCGGTATTCTGGTAGCCGCACTCAGCAGGTGGGTAACTGACTTTGTCTAGCTCGACAAGGGGCTTGGCATCTTCCTGGAGACAGGCTTTGGCACAGAACCACTTGTATCGTTGGCGGCTGGCGTCGAAGCCGTTGGCCGTGAAGGCATAACCGAAAGGGCAGACAGGCCGACCTCGGTCATCATAGCCCCGGATGGGCCATTCCTCTTTGTTCTTGTCGGTATCGTGGGCGCGGAGATCGACGATCCGCTTGGCCCCCAAGTTGTAAATGGTGCTCAAGAATACATCAAAGCCAAAGCCTGCATCACCGGCCACCACATCCAGGTCCAGGTCGGGGTAGAAGCGGGCCAATTGCAGCAGGAGGGCTGTAGCTGGGACCTCTTCGCGGTCGTTGGCGGCCAGGAAATCGCCCAGCAAAATGAGGTGAAAACGGCGGTTGGGATCAGAGAGCAATAGAGGTAGACTCCGATAACCGTAATAAGGCTCACCGTTACCTTTTTTGTCCTTTTTCGCCGGGTCGGTAGACCGATTGGGGCTGGACTTGGGCTGGTTGGACCCGCTGTACCAGACAAAGCGAGCTTCGGCATCCCAGGGTGTGGCCTGGCGACAGACCTCAGCGCAAGCCCGAGTGTCACAATCACAACCCTGACGATCTTTCTCTTTGGCTGGGCACGGACGTGGCTTGTTGGGCGTTGTGGGCTGGTAGCAGGTTTCGCCCACGGAAGCACAACGCATTCGGGAGGCGGCGTGGTGGAGCATGCCGTCGGGACAAACCTGGGCCTGACTCCAGGCCTCGGGACTGAGTAGCCCGGCTTCCCGAATCAGTTGGACGGCGCCAGCCAGGAGTTGATTCAGGTATTGGATAGCGACCTGGACTGTGCGCTTCTCATCCAATTGTACGGTCACTGAGTCACCGTCGGCGTCACAATGATGTCCCAGGGCGGTGAGGAAGTAACGCAGGCCACCTTCCGTGGGATAGACACCAGCCGCGAAGCCAAAACGTTCCGCATAGTCAGCATAGAGCTTTTTGGCCAGGTTGTCCAAAGTTTCAGCCCGGCTCCAACTGTTAGTGAGCTGCCAGCCGTGGAGGAGAAAGAGCGAGACCGGGTCAAAGGGAACCTGACCTCGGGGTGAGGTCCAACCTAGACGTTGGGCCAGAACAGGGCGCAAGCCGGAGAAATCGATCAGACGCAGGACGAGGTCAAAATCGGACAGCTCTTTCCACTCAGCCGGGTCTTGCAGATCCTGCCAGCCACGATAGACATATTGAGAACGGTAGCGGTTCTTGGGCGAGGGAGGAACGTCGGGTGGCGTTGGCCAGCACAAAGGCAACCGCTCTTGCAAGCCCAGGAGGCTGCATTGGCTGACAAAGTCTTCGTCCTGGGCACGGGCTTCGACAGCCGTGAGCTTAGCGGCCATTGTGCCCTCCTCGCCAGCGCAGCCAACATTGCGTCTCAGCTTCTACCGCCTCGTAGTCGGCCAGGGTGTGGCGACCCAGGAGGGAACGCAGTTGCTGAGAGTGAGCCGGTTGCCGCAACCAGATCAGGGCCTCGGTGTGCAGTTGTCGCGCCCGCTCACCACTGAGGCCCAACGAGGCCCCAATCTGGGAATAGAAGGCACGAGGCTGCCCAATCAGCTCGTAGCGAGCCAAAATGACAATCCTCAATCGCTCCGGCAACCGAGCTATCAGGTCCCAGAGGGCAGAATGAACAACAGATGCCTCCCAGGCTTGGGCCGGGTCCGTCGCTTCCGGTTCCGAACACCCATTTGGCGAAGCCAAGCAGGAGAGTTCGTCGAAAGACAAATGCTCTGTTGCCTGCGAATGGGCGCGTTCGGCAAGCTTGACCTCTCGCCAGACATGATGCATAATGGAGGTCCAGGCGTAGGTGGAAAAGGCATGCCCTCGTTCGGGGTCGAAGCCCAAGATGGCACGCCACAGGCCGATGCGACCTGCTTGCAGGGCCTCGGCAAAGGGCAGCTGGCCCAATACCTGCTTGCGCACGACGGCTTGGACCAATCCCGCGTGCGCGGCCATGAGTCGCGCCAGGCTGTCACGGCAACCCGCTTGTGCCTGACGGAAAAGGGCGGCCCCGGTGGGTAGACCGGGGTCGCCTACCGTTCGATTCTTTGGATTCATGGAACACCTCCAGAGTGAGATGTCCCATTATCCCATGAGATGGCTCAGCCGGGGAGCTCAGGGCGAGAATCTTGGGGTTGATGGCGGGCTTGAGTTCTGCTTCGAAAGCCCATCCTTTCTCCAACTTGGGATTTCCAGCATTCGGTGCTATAATAGCGCCATGTTGCACCGACTTTTCCGCGCCCTGCTGAACCTTGTCGTCCTAGTGGTCGTGGCAGGCGTGATTACGTTACTATGCATTGCCTGGCAGGTCAACCATACTGGGAGTCGCGATCAAGCCCACAAAGCTCACGTCATCGTC
>JASFTJ010000483.1:0-3195 GCA_050053615.1 Anaerolineae bacterium
TGGCAAAGGCATTGTCCCGATAGAGGTCGTCAACGAACAACCCTCCTGCGGTCGCCACCACCGCCAGGATGGCGATGATGGCCGAAAGAGCATAGGCCACTGTTGGTCTATTGCAGAACATGCCTACCTCCTCACGTTTGGTTCAAACTTTGTAGCGCAGCGGCGATGCCCTCGGCCCAGGTGGTGATGGCCTCCCAATCTCGAAAGTCGCCGATTGGCGCCTTCAAGGCCTTGACGATCAGCTTTTCGGGCAAGCTGAGCTTACTCGTGTCCAACACACCGTGGAAAAAGGCGATGTCACGGGGCTGGATGCGGTCGGCGATGGGTTGCAGCGCCTCGGGAAAGCGCCAGCCTTTCATCAACTGCACCGGATCTCCCTCGCCTGTAGGCCCGCTGGAGAACAGCCACACCGGCCGCTTGGCCAGCGCCTGCTCGTGGGTCTCCAGGAACGCCGCCGCCTCTTTGCGCCATTGGCCAGCGTACACCGCGCTGCCCAGGACCACCGCCTCGTATGAGGCTAGATCGGCTCGATCGAAGACCGGATCCGAAGGCAACACACGTGCCTGCAGACCTGCCTCACAAAGCACCTGGCCAATCTTTTCGGCAATCTCCTTCGTCGCGCCGTACTTGGTGGCATAAGCTACCAAAATGTGAGTATTCATTCTTTCCTCCCTTTCTGGACTTGACCCCCATGCCGCTTCCCTTTTGGGATGATCGACTATCGGCCGATTTGTAGGTTAGCACAGATCGCCTTGGGATGCAACAGCCAGCGGAAGGGTCTTTGACCTCAACAGGTGGACAGTTTTCTGCCTGGTCAGGTGACCAGGTGGTTGAAGGCGACCACTGCAAGTATCGTTTCTGGCATTCTCATGCTTATCCGAGATTGATCTCGTCCTGCCAGTTAAAGGTTGTGGTTTCTTCCTGCCACGCTGGCCAGTGCCGACACCAGGCAGGAACCCTGGGGGCTTTGACCCTTTCCATGGGGAAATAAGGCTTGATATCCAGCACCGGAGTGCCATCATCCGCGTCAATAAAGTGAGTCTGAATGACCCCTTTCTCGAAATCAACTTCGGTGACTTTGATGGTGCTGATCATGATAGGGTTGGGCCGGGCTGGTGCCCGGGTGGCAAATATCCCTAGTTGATCGGGACCTTTCTTGAACAGCTTTTCCGCAATCAGGGTATCCCTGTCTTGAGGGCTGTCAGTAAGATGAGCCCACCATACGATCTGTAGATGGCTGAAACCTTGCAGGTGGGTCAGCGCGGGGATGTATCGTGGGTCTACTTGTATACAAAAGCCTCCCTCGCGAATCCGGACTGATCCTATTGCACTGATTCGAAATCGTGTTTCCATAACTGCCTATTCCTCCCTTTGTTCTCATTGAACCAGATCGCCATCGGCACAAAGGCAATAGGAGCACCGATCAGGCTCCGAAGCTTCTTGTCCTCGGGCGTCCCATGATAGTTTCGGAATGCACCATAGTGCGTTGAAGCCACTGATTGCATGATAACGTGGCTCTCACTTGGACACATTACCCAGGCGAGGAGTCTGACCTGGAGAGATCGATAATCTCTTGCCTGGTCAGATGTCCAGGGTAGGACCATCATGGCCCCTTCGCTTGAATGTACCCCTCCACATCCACGTTGTAGCGGATGTCCTCCACCGTGAACACGGCCCAGGGCGTGCCTTCGTCGAACCAAGTAGCCGCGGCGACCACCGGAGTTGTGTTCCCCCCGACAGCGCCCCACTGCAAGGCTTCGTTGATCCACAGGGTCTTGCTCTCGCTTTCGGCGCCTTTGTAGCGCATCGATTCCAAAAAGTGCAGCATGCCAGTTTCTGGATCAAAACGTGCGACAAAGCGCTGCTCACCCTCGCCGAAGGGCACGATCAACATGGCCGTTTCCTCATCGATCGGCTCCCAGCGCACGCGCGGATCCGTGATATAGATCGATGGCAGCCACAGCGTTTCGGCCCACAATCCCAGGTTGGCCCCCTGATCCACCTTTGGTCCTTCTTCCACCCCAAAGGGCAACTCCAGCCGGCTCGTGCCGTCTAGATAATGCTCGTTGACCTTCATCAGCGGCAGGCCAAAGATGGCTGTTTCGATATAGTGATGATAGTCCTGCCCGGCGACGTGCGTGAAACGGAAACGAGCCGGAAAAGTGATGCCCATGATGCGCATCTTGGCCCGGCCAGACACGACCAGTGAGTCGAGGACCGGCACATCGTCGCCATAGATCTGGCGATAGAAGCGCTCCACCGGGGCAGGCAAGTCCTCAGGCAAGGGAAGGGTCTCGGCTTCCCCGGATTGTTGAGGAAAAGCCGACAAAGGCGCTGGCTTGATACGCAATCCCAGCCAG
Source organism: Anaerolineae bacterium (assembly GCA_050053615.1). Taxonomy (GTDB): domain Bacteria; phylum Chloroflexota; class Anaerolineae; order JAAYZQ01; family JAAYZQ01; genus JASFTJ01. The sequence goes on from JASFTJ010000483.1 coordinate 2,361, forward strand.
ACCAGCACGATCAGGCCAACAAGGACCCCAACGAGAATAAGAAAGACTTTCATCATGCACCTCACTTTGCCAAGTTGGTCAACGCCGTGCCCGTCCATTCGCGCCAGGCCAGCGTCCACATCGTCGAAAAGAAGGCCGTCACAGCGCCCTGGAAAAGCACGAGGATCGGCCAAAAGAGACAGCACAAGGCCAGAATCGCGCCTGGCACGATCAAGAGGATGAACATCACGACGATCGCTGCAACCTGGATCAAGAACAGAAACAAGGCCGAGCCCAGGTTGTTCAGCAAAACCTCGATGCCGCGGCGGAATGAGTCGAGGATCCCCAGGCCTTCCAGCACGCAGGCACGGTTGGCAAAGGCCCGCAAGAGCTCAAGCACCAGGGCCGCGGGCACGGCGAGGCAGGCCAGCATAGCCAAGATCAGGGTCACGTTGCCCATGACCGGGATTCCCGTTTTGGGGGAGACGCTGGTCATGTAGGCAAGGAAGCCCAACCCGCCCAGAAGGAGCAGCACCAGTCCAAGGATAGCCGGGACAATAGCGATGCCCAGCAGCGTCCACCGCCGGTCCCAGCCGGCGCGCCACGCCTGGGAAAAGCTGGTGCTCTGTCCGGTGTCGGCCGCGGCGGCCCCGGCGATGAGCCCGCCACGGGCCAAAGTCGAGACTACCCACAGGGCAAAGGCGACAATCAGCCCCAGTCCGAAGAGAATCACGACCAGCCAAAGGGGAATCGCCGGATCGGAAAACGCCCCAGGCGACAGTGACCCGAATCCTATATCTTGTGGATCGACCTTGATGCGCAAATTGGTCCCGCTCGATGTGCTACTGCCGAGGCC
>JASFTJ010000484.1:0-3186 GCA_050053615.1 Anaerolineae bacterium
TCTCTGTCCCGTTCACGCGCAGGCGCGCCGTGCGGCCGGGCTGGAAGATGGGATGCTCCGCCGGTTCGTAGCGCGCGCCGGTTACCTGTCGACGCTCCAGCAAGGTCTCGACCACACCCTTCACATCAAAAAAGTCCAGATCCGGACCACCCCTGGCCAGCCAGTGGCGCTCATCACGGGGACCGGTCATCACAATGACCAAGCGGCACGGTTCGTCGGGCAATTCCTCATCAGGCTCCGGCAAAAAGATCTTGCCAATCTCAAAGACCTCCACCCGTTCTCGGAAGCGCAGATTGGCGGCCACTGTCTCCAGCACGGTGGACAGCAGGCTGCGGCGCATCACCGAGCGTTCCCGGGTGATGGGATTGGCGAGTACGACGTAGGACTCGGCTGATAGCTCATCGGGGCCAGCGCCAGGGTCGAGGGCGGCCTCCCGCTCCACGTTTGTGAGCGAGTAGGTAACCACCTCCTGCAAACCGCAGCCGACCAGCACGTCTCGGATCTCTTCCTCCAGCACAAGCCCACGGTTGGTACGCTGAGGCGGCAAGCGGTCGGCGATTTCGGTTACGGGGATCCGGTCATAGCCATAGATGCGGGCGATCTCTTCAATGAGGTCGGCCGGATACTCGCAGTCGAGACGGTGCTCAGGAACGGTGACTCGGAGCCCGTGCTGATCCGCGAGTCGTTCGGATTGGAATTCAAGCGCCCCCAGGATATCCTCGATCTCGTCGAGAGTGAACTCGATGCCCAGGTTGCGCTTCACCTCAGCAGCGGTCAGCTCAATGACGACGGGCTCCGGCTTGACGGGATAGGCATCCACGATGCCCTGGGCGATGGCGCCCCCGGCCAGCGTGCGCATGAACTCGCTGGCGCGGCGGGCAGCCGGTTCGGTCAGTTCGGGATGGACGCCGCGGCCGAAGCGGTTGCTGGCCTCGCTGGGCAGCTTGAGCGCCTGCGAGGTGCGCCGGATGCTGATGAGATTAAAGTTGGCCGATTCGAGCAAGACATTCCGGCTGTCCGCCGTCACCTCCGTTTCCAGGCCACCCATGACACCAGCCACGGCGATGGCGCCCTCGGTATCGCAAATGAGGAGTGTATCTTGATCGAACGTGCGCTCCACGCCGTCCAGGGTAACCATGGTCTCGCCCGGCTTGGCCCGCCGGACAATGATGGTCGGCGCACCATCCCCGGCGCGCTCTGCAAGTTTGTCATAGTCAAAGGCGTGGAGCGGCTGTCCCCACTCCAACATCACATAATTGGTGATGTCCACGATGTTGCTGATGGGCCGCATGCCGGCCTTGCGCACGCGGTCTTGCAACCATTGCGGCGACAGCCCAAGCTCTACGTCCTGGATGATGGTGCCAATGTAGCGATTGCACAGGTCGGGATCGTCGATCTCGATGCGGACCAGATCGGCGGCCTGCGGCCCCTCAGTTCGCCACTCGGTGCTGGGGTAGCGCAGCGGAACATCGGTCAGCGCGCTCACCTCGCGCGCCACACCGATCATGCTGAAGCAACGGGCCAGGTTGGGCGTCAAGTCCAAGTCGAGCACGGCGTCGCCCAGGTAGTCGGTCAGGGGCGCGCCCACCGGCGCATCGTCCGGCAGGAACAGGATGCCCTCATGCGCCTCCGAGATGCCGAGCTCCTTCTCCGAGCAGATCATCGCCCGCGACGGGATACCCCGGATCTTGGCTCGCTTGAGACGGGTCTTGACAAAACCTTCCTTGTAGCCATCGTACAGTTCGGCGCCCTCCATAGCAAAGGCTACCTTGAGGCTCACCGGGCCGGCGCCCTTGTAGGGAAAGAGATTCGGCGCCCCGGTGACGCATTGCTCGATTTTTTCCCGGCCATAATCCACATCAGCCAACACCAGCCGGTCGGCGTAGGGATGATCGCGCACCTCGACCACCTCGCCGACGACAATCTTTTCCCGGTCCCACCACTCGCCGATCTGCTCGATGGCCGCCACCTCCAGCCCGGCCAGCGTCAACCGCTCAGCCAGTTCTTCGAGGGGCAGGGTTATGTCTATGTAATCTTTAAGCCAGCTCAATGGTACTTTCATTGTTTTCTCCCCTGGTAAATTGGTAGTTGGCAGATTGGGGTCCCATCTCGAATCCCAATCTACCCATGTACCAATTATCAATCTACCAGCCTAGAACTGCTCCAAGAAGCGCAGGTCGTTCCCCCAGAAATGCCGAATATCCTCAATCCCGTACTTGAGCATTGCGATCCGCTCCAGTCCCAAGCCAAAGGCAAAGCCAGAATAGTGATCCGGGTCGTAGCCACCGTATCGCAACACCACAGGGTGGACCATGCCACAGCCCATGATCTCCAACCAGCCAGTGTACTTGCACACCCGGCAGCCCTCCCCCTCACAGAGGATGCAGTCAATGTCCACTTCGGCGCTGGGTTCGGTGAAGGGGAAGTGACTTGCTCGGAAGCGGACCTGGCGCCCCTGGCCGAACAAACGGTTGGCGAAATCGATGATGGTGCCTTTCAGATCGGCCATCGTGATCGCTTTGCCCAGCGCCAGCCCTTCGACTTGATTAAACATGATTTCTGCTCGGGCTGTGATCTGCTCGTAGCGGTAGCACATGCCTGGCAAAATGACCCGGATTGGCTCCGGATGGTACTCGCGCATAGCGCGGATCTGCCCCGGTGAGGTGTGCGTCCGCAGGATTACGCCCGGTTTGGTCGTGTAGAAGGTGTCCCACATGTCGCGGGCCGGGTGGTGCGGCGGCATGTTGAGGAAGGTAAAGTTGAAATCGTCGCTCTCGACATCGCGGCTACGATAGACCTGGAAGCCCATTTCAGCAAAAATGCCATAGATCTCGCGCAGCGTCCGGGTGCTGGGATGGAGGCGACCCGGTCGAGCCGTCCGCCCGGGCAGGGTCACATCCACGGCTTCGGAGACCAACGCTTGGGCACGGGCTGCCTGCTTTAGTGCCTCGACTTTGGTTTCATAGAACGATTCCAGTGACTGCTTGACCTCATTCGCCCGTCGGCCATAGGCCGGCCGATCCTCGTGGGGCAACGTGCCGATGGCCCGGACAGCCTTGGTCACCTGGCCCTTGCGGCCCAGGTAGGCGCTGCGCCACTGGGCCAAAGCCTCTTTGTTGACGACACCCTCCAGGGCTACCTGCGCTTCTCGCTCCAGTTCATTGAGTTGTTCAAGCATAAGAACCT
>JASFTJ010000485.1:0-3174 GCA_050053615.1 Anaerolineae bacterium
GCCCGGAACACCCAGGCCGGGCGTCCGTCCTCCGCCCGCAGCGCGTAGAGGTGGCCGTCGTTCGCCCCGACGTAGACCAGGTCGCCACTGATCACGGGCGATGACTCGATCGCGCCATCGGCCTGGAAGCTCCAGCGCCGTTCGCCGGTGGCGGCGTCGAGCGCGTAGAGCCTCCGGTCGGTGGAGCCCACGTACACCGTGCCGTCGGCGACGGCCGGCGCGGAGAGGATGTCCCCCTCGGTTCGGTAGCGCCAGCCAATCTCGCCCGTGCCGACGTCCAGCGCATAGAGGTAGTTATCGGCGGAGCCGACGAAGACCAGGCCGTCGTCAAGGGCAGCGCCGCCCTCAATCCGACCCTCCGTCTGGAGCCACCAGCGCCGCTGGCCGTCCTCTGCCTGGAGCGCGTAGAGGAAGCCATCGTGGGATCCCACGTAGAGCACACCGTCGCGAACGACAGGCGAAGCGGTCACCCACCCGTCCGTGCTGTACGTCCAGCGTAGGTCGCCGTGGGCCGCATCGAGCGCGTAGATCCTGCCGTCCCAGGATCCGACGTAGACCGCGGTCTCAAGCAATGCCGGCGACGAGGTCACGTTGTCGGCGGTGTCGTACTGCCAGATGGCTTCCCCGGTTTGGGCGTCGACGGCGTGCACGGCGTTGTCATCGGCGCCGAAGTAGACCACGCCGTCGCCCACCGTCGGCGTCCCGCGGACGTAGTCGCCGGCCTTGTACATCCAGGCGAAGGCGATGGACAGTTCTTCAGCGGGGATGGGGGCCTGGCAGGCGACCAGCAGGCCCGCCAAGAGAAGGACAGGCCGTATCATCTTCGTCAATTCCGTCTCCTCAACTGCTGCCCGGGGAACCCAGGCGGCCTCGTCGTTCCCGAGGGCCGAACAGGAGGTCGGTCACCGATCGGACCGCGCCACGGAAGACGCGCATCGGCGCCCTCCCGTTGTGGCCCACAGCGCGGCAGGGCAGCTTCCTTAGCCGCCCTGTCACGGGTCATTGTACCGGTTCAGCCTTCGAGTGTCAATGCCTGCGTGAGGGGGCGAAGCAATCCCCAATCCCCTTCACCGTCACCAACCGCGGAGATTGCTTGGCGACCCGAGCCTCCGGCTAGCCCTTCTCGCAGACACAGGCGGAGCTTGGAGGCGCGCCAAGTCCGGTCCCTCCCACCGAGCACACTCCCTGACGTCGTTGCGAGCCCCCGAAAGGGAGCACGGCAACCCCCGATCATCATCACCGTCACCAGCCGCGGAGATTGCTTCGTCAGGCTAGCTTCCGGCAGGCTTTCTACTAAGAAACTGTGGTTGGTTGAGTCGGAATGGCCGTTAGATCAAGGCCAAGCGCGGCCGCCTTGCGCTTCAAGTTGCGAATTGCACGGTCGCGGTACTGCTGTTCATAGTAGGTGACACCCGGGTCCGCGTAGGCCGTCCGGTTCTTTAACATCGAGTAGACAATACGGGCAAGTTTGTGCGCTGTGGCCGTGGTGGCCTTGGCGGGACCGTGCTTGGCTTTCATCCGACGGTAGAAGGCGCCAAGGGCGCTATCGCTGCGGCTCAGGCTCTGGGCTGCCAGCCTGAAGGCCAAGTTAGCTCTGTTTTGCGTCTTCTTCGTGCGGCTACGTAGGATCTTACCGCCGGACTTGTCGTTGTGCGGTGACAGGCCAAGCCAGGACGTGAAGTGTTTGACGGTGGGCCAGGCGTTCACGTCCGTACCGATCTCAGTGATGATTGCGTGAGCGGTTAGGGCATCGATGCCGTCAATGGCGGTGAGGTCGACACCGACGATCCGATAGAGGGAGGTTGCCAGGTCAAAGTGAGATTGGTTCTTACGGCGCTTTCCTCTCTTCGGCTTGGGTGGAGGGGACCCTTGCTCATCTGGATCCGAGGGAGGGAGGTCGGCGTACATGGCCTCCATTTGGGCGTCACACTCTCGAATCTGCTGTAGATAGAAGTCGTATTGAGCCAGAGCTTGTTTGAGAACAAAGAGGTGTTCGAGCCTGTAGTTGCCCTGGAGAGCCCGCGCGATTTCCTCTTCACTCTTGGCACAGCCGGATTGACGGAGGCGAGCCAACTGGTGAGGATCTCGTTCGCCGCCGACGATGGCGCGGATGATGCCTAGCCCGGTGACACCGGTGATGTCACTGACCACCATGGTCAACTTGACGTTCATCAACTGCAGGGCCTTCTGCATATGCTGGATATGAGCGGCCCGGTAGCGAATGAGGTTGTCGCGATGCCGCGCCAGTGCGCGCAGGGCACAGATCTCTTCGGGAGGGCGGAAGGAAGCACGCAGCAGGCCGTAGGTGTGCAACTGTTGAATCCACTGGCAATCCAGGATATCGGTCTTGCGGCCGGGCACATTCTTGAGATGGCGGGCATTGACCAGATAGACGTCGAAGCCCCGGGACTCGAGAATCTCATACACCGGGATCCAGTAAACGCCAGTGGACTCCATGGCTACCGTCCCAATCTGGCATGCCGCCAGCCAGTCAGCCAGCGCGTAGAGGTCGACGGTGAAGGTGCGGAAGACCCGCACCGACTCCTCATCACGGTCGACCGGGACGCAGGCGTAGATCTCTTCGGCCCCGATATCGAGCCCAGCGGCATGCAGGTTTATCTGGCCCATAAGGTCCAACTCTGGTATGCTCACAGCTGATTTCTTGCGCTTTGCCACGGTTCATATCTCCTGTTGCTGAGAGGATGTTCAGACCCGATTATCCATTGCCTGCGTATCCTACTAAACGGGGTCCTAAGGCCACCAATGGCTAAGCCACCGATAATCGGAACCATTCTCGCAAACGGGCGCATTCGCACCAGTGAGAGGTCGGTCTTAACTGTCTGAACTCACCATAATTGTATACCGGAGCACAGGTTTCTTCCATTCAGAGTGGTGCGTGCGCGCACCATGGGTTTTCTCGCAATGACACGCGGAGGTGGGCGCGCGGCAACCCCCGATCCCCTCCACCGTCACCAACCCCGGGGATTGCTTCGTCACGCTGACCTGCGGCCGGCCTTCCTCGAAATGACAGGCGACGGTCGGGACCGGGGCAACTCCGTCCCTGCTAGCCAACACCGCCTGGTGTCGTTGCGCCGTGCGTCCCCTATGCTATAATGGCCCCGTCGACAGCGAACCGGAAGGGTGCCGGAGCGGACGAACGGGGCGGTCTCGAAA
>JASFTJ010000486.1:0-3165 GCA_050053615.1 Anaerolineae bacterium
ATGCGAGAGGCGGCAGCCTATTTGATATCCGAGGCACTGGGTTGGGGTCTTGTCCCGCCCACGGTGCTGCGCGAGGGGCCGCATGGACTCGGATCGGTGCAGTTCTTTATCCACGCCCAGGAGGGCATGCACTTTTTCACAATCCAGGATGATCTGGCCTACACTGACGAACTGAAGCGGCTGGCGGCCTTTGACGTGATCGCCAACAACGCCGATCGCAAATCGGGGCACTGCCTGGTGGATCACCAGGGCCAGCTGTGGGCCATCGACAATGCCTTGACCTTCCACGAGGAACCCAAACTGCGGACCGTCATCTGGGATTTTGCTGGACAACCCCTGCCCGAGGAAGTGTCGGGCGACTTGTATGACTTGCAGAACGCCCTGGTTGAAAGCGCGTCTCTGAGCCGGGCGCTGGGCGGCCTTTTGAGTGCAGCGGAGATGGCTGCCCTGCGCCGCCGCCTGCGCCGCCTGGTGCAGAGTGGGCGTTTCCCCGAGCCAGGGCCTGGACGGCACGTTCCTTGGCCCCTGGTGTAGGCCAATCGGGTCATTTGCCTGACAAGGAGGAGAGAGATGACTGTAACCGTAGTGGTCGGCGCTCAGTGGGGTGATGAGGGCAAAGGTCGCGTGGTGGATTATCTGGCCGCACGGGCCGACCTGGTGATGCGCTTCCAGGGCGGCGACAACGCAGGGCACACCGTCGTCAACGACTACGGACGCTTTACCCTGCACCTGATCCCCTGTGGCATCTTTTCTCCAGAGGTCCGTAATCTGCTGGGCGCGGGGACCGTGGTCAACTTGGACACCATTTCGGAGGAGACTGCCGCGCTGCAAGCCGCCGGCGTGGACACGGCCAACCTGTGGATCGACTTGCGCGCCCACCTCATCTGGCCCTACCACTGCCTGCTGGACGGCGCCGAGGAGGACCGTCGCAAGCGCGAGGCCGGCGCTGAAGGCGAGGAGATGGGCACTACCCGGCGGGGTATCGGCCCCGTCTATGCCGACAAACACGCCTACAATGGCATCCGCGTCGGTGACCTGCACCACCCTGACCTGCTTCGTCAGCGTCTGGAGCTGGTGCTGTCCCTCAAGAATCGCCAACTGGACTTCTATGGCCTGAAGCAGTTCACGGTGGACGAGTGTCTGGCCCTGGCTGCTGCCTGGCGTGCGCGGCACGGCGGACGCATCGTGGACACGCTGCCCTGGGTGCGCGATGCCGTGAGGAGCGGCCGCCGGGTGCTGCTGGAGGGTCAGCTTGGCGTGGGGCGCGACGTCGACTGGGGCATCTATCCCTTCACCACCGCTTCGTCGCCGACGGCAGGCGGGGCTTGCATCGGCGCCGGCATCCCGCCGCGGGCCATCGACGAGGTGCTGGGCGTGGTCAAGGCCTATTCTACGTCGGTGGGCGGTGGGCCGTTTCCCACTGAGCTGCATGACGAGTATGGCGCCATGCTCCAAGAGATCGGCCGCGAGTTCGGTGCGACGACCGGCCGTCCACGGCGCTGCGGCTGGTTCGACGGCGTGGCTATCGGCTATGCGAGCTATCTGAATGGCTTCACCAGCATTGCCGTGACCAAGCTGGATGTACTGGATCACTTTGACGAGATCAAGCTCTGCACCGGCTATCGCCTGCCCGTCCCCTCTAGGGGGGGCGATGAGGTGCTCGACTATGTGCCCGACACGGCGACCCAGGCCCGGGTCGAGCCAGTGTACGAGACGTGGCCCGGCTGGCGGTCCGACACCAGCGGTTGCCGCACTTGGGATGAGCTGCCCCAAGCTGCCCGCGCCTACCTGCGTCGCATTGAAGAGCTGGCCGCCGCACCCATCCGCTTTGTGTCGGTCGGGCCGGAGCGGTCGCAGATGGTAGTCGTTCCCTCTCCCCTGGAGGGAGAGGGCTAGGGTGAGGGGGAGGGATTGTTCTTTGAGCACTACTTCCCCCTCCCCCAGCCCTTCCCTGAGGGAGGGGGGCCAAATCACGAGGAGCTGTCAATGAGCCACATCATTCGAGACCTGGGCGACGGCCTGATCCTACGCCGCTCCACTCCCGAGGACACCGAAGCCCTGGTCGCCTTTCACGGAGACCTGCACCGCGAGGCCGGCGCCGAAGAGCCTGAAGAGTATGTCGCCGCCTGGACGCGGGATCTGATGAGCGGCGGACATCCGACCTTTGGCCTCGGCGATTTCACCATCGTCAAGGACACTCGCAGCGGCGCGATCGTCTCGTCGCTGTGCCTCATTTCGCAGACCTGGTCCTACGAGGGTATCCCCTTCGGTGTGGGCCGGCCGGAGCTTGTGGGCACCCGTCCCGACTACCGGCGACGGGGGCTAGTGCGTGCCCAGTTCGAGGTTATCCACGAGTGGAGCGCAGAGCGCGGCGAACAGGTACAGGCCATAACCGGCATCCCCTATTACTATCGCCAGTTCGACTACGAGATGGCCATGACGCTGGGCGGTGCGCGGCTCGGGTACAAGCCCCAGGTGCCCAAGCTCGAGGAGGACGAGACGGAGCCCTACAGCCTCCGCCCGGCGGTGGAAGCCGACCTACCCTTCCTCGCCGAGGTCTATACCCATGGCGCCCAACGCTACCCGGTGGCCTGCGCCCGTGACCAGACACTTTGGCGCTACGAGCTGAGCGGCAAAAGCGAGAAAAACGTGAACCGCCGCGACCTGGTCGTCATCGAGACGCCGGACGGAGAGCCGGTGGGATTCCTGGCGCACTCAGTCCGCCTGAGGCGCAACAGGATCGGAGCTGTCGTCTACGAACTCAGGCCGGGCGTCTCCTGGCTGGCCGTGACGCCATCGGTGGTGCGCTATCTGTGGGCGTTGGGCGAGGAGTGGGCCGCGGGGGATCCAGAGCAAGAGATGCAGACGATTTATTTCTCGCTGGGAGCCGAGCACCCGGCCTATGAGATCGCCCGCGACCGGTTGCCGCACGTGCGCCCGCCCTACGCCTGGTATCTGCGCGTACCCGATCTGCCGGGCTTTGTCCGGTGTATCGCTCCGGCGCTGGAGCGACGATTGGCCCAGTCGCCGTTAGTAGGTCACAGCGGCGAACTGCACATCAGTTTCTACCGAAGCGGCCTGCGGCTGGTTTTCGATGCGGGTCATCTGACGAAAGTCGAGCCCTGGCAGCCAACGGTCGAAAAGGGCGGCGACGCTGCCTTTCCC
>JASFTJ010000487.1:0-3150 GCA_050053615.1 Anaerolineae bacterium
GTGCGCGCAAAGCGCGCACACAACATACGGCCCCCGTTTTGTCTCGACTGCCCCTTTTTCAGGGCAGCCGGCATTTGAATCGGCAATTGGTATGTGCCCCGTTTGCGCCCTTCCCTCTGTCCGCGAGGTGCGAACATTGCCCGCTAGCTTGCCTCCCTTGCTTGGGCGTGATATAATTTGCCTGATAGATTCGCAAAGGGGCGGACCATCCATGATCGATTCTAATCTTTCTAGGTACTATCAGGAGCCAGCATTGCCACACGCTCGCGGTTTAAGAGGTTGGGGCATCTGGCTCCGTGTTGTTTCGTAGACATGTTTCTCACAGGAGGCAGAATTGAAACTACACGAATACCAATCGAAGCGGATCTTTGCTCAGTATGGCGTGCCGATTCCCAAAGGCGACGTGGCAACCACGCCGGAGCAGGCGCGGCAGGTCGCTGCCCGCCTGGGCCAAAGGGTGGTCATCAAATCCCAGGTGCTGGTGGGGGGGCGGGGCAAAGCCGGTGGCATCCGATTGGCCGGCGACCCAGATGAGGCGGAGCAGATGGCTGATCAGATCCTGGGCATGGACATCAAAGGTCTGACGGTCAAAAAGGTTCTTGTAGATGAAGCGGCCGACATCGCCAAAGAGATCTATCTAGGCGTCGTGATCGATCGCGCCCAGCGTCGCCCAGTGATGATGGCTTCTGCTGAGGGCGGCGTCGAGATCGAAGAGGTGGCTCGCGCTACACCGGAACGGATCGTCAAGATCACGATTAACCCCTTCCTCGGGCTGCAGCCGTTCCAGGGACGGGAGTTGGCTTTCGGCATCGGGCTGTCCAAGGAGCTGGTGCGCGATTTCGTCAAGATCGCGCAAGGGCTATACAATGCTTTTGTGAAATGCGATGCGTCGCTAGCCGAGATCAACCCTTTGGTTGTCACGGACGATGGCAAGCTACTCTCCGTGGACGGCAAGATGCTGTTGGACGACAACGCACTCTTCCGTCACTTTGAGCTGGCCGAGATGCGCGATGTCGACGAGGAGACCGCGGAGGAGCAGGAAGCCCGCCGCCACGGCCTGAGCTACGTCAAGTTGGACGGCGAGATTGGCTGTATGGTCAACGGAGCTGGGCTGGCCATGGCGACCATGGACATAGCCAAGCTATACGGTGGCGAGCCGGCGAACTTTCTCGACATCGGCGGGGGAGCGCAGGCGGACAAGGTAGCCGCAGCCTTGCGCATCATCCTTTCGGATCCAAACGTCAAGGCGGTGTTGTTCAACATCTTTGGCGGCATCACCCGCTGCGACGAAGTGGCCAAAGGCATTCTGGCGGCTCTTGAACAAGTTCCAACGGACGTGCCGATGGTCGCCCGTCTGGTGGGCACCAACGAGAAGGAAGGACGCCAGATCCTGGCCGAAGCCGAGATGATGACCGCCGCCACGCTGGTCGAGGCGGCGCAGAAGGCGGTTGCTGCGGCGCACGGCGCCGCCGTCCCGCAAGGGGGAGGGGACTCCTAAGAATGAGCATTCTAGTCAACAAAGATACACGACTGGTTGTACAGGGAATTACCGGCCGGGAGGGCGAGTTTCACACCCGGCAGATGCTGGAGTATGGAACCCACGTCGTCGCCGGCGTGACGCCAGGCAAGGGCGGCGGCTGGGTCGCTGGCGTGCCGGTCTTTGATACCGTGCGCGAAGCGGTGAACGCCACCGAGGCCAACGTTTCGATCGTCTACGTGCCGGCCCGCTTTGCTCCAGACGCCATGCTAGAAGCCGCCGACGCAGGCATCGAGGTCGTCGTCTGCATTACCGAAGGCATCCCCGTGCTGGACATGATTCGAGTGCGCGCCCATCTGGACTGCGCCGAGGTTCGTCTCATCGGGCCGAACTGTCCGGGCCTCATCACCCCCGGCGAGGCCAAGGTGGGCATCATGCCGGGTCATATCCACACGCCCGGTCCTATTGGTGTAGTCTCGCGCAGCGGCACACTGACCTACGAGGTCGTTCACGCCTTGACAGAAAGAGACCTGGGTCAGTCAACTGCCGTTGGCATCGGCGGCGACCCGATCATCGGCACCGACTTTATTGACGTGTTGGGCATGTTCGAAGGCGATCCGCTGACCGAACAGGTGGTGCTCATCGGCGAGATCGGCGGCACCGATGAGCAGCGAGCGGCCGAGTTTATCTCCCGCCACATGACCAAGCCGGTGACGGCCTTTATCGCCGGCCGGACGGCGCCGCCCGGCAAGCGGATGGGCCACGCCGGGGCCATCATCCAGGGCGGCGAGGGTACCGCCGAGGAAAAGATCGCCGCGTTCGAGGCTGTGGGCGTGCGCGTGGCGGCGCATCCCGGCGAGATTGCCGATCTGGTGGCCGAGCTAGCCTGAGGCCGCGGGCTTGCCGATTGCTTGCGCCAAGAGCAGGCATTCCCCTGAAACAAGTCGTTATCGACCCTTCCCCAAGGGGATGCGGCTGCGGAGCTTGGCTGGGGTGAAGAAGATGGGTTCGCGCTAAACTCTGCCCGAACTAACTTGACAACAACACATTTCCATGGTATCATAGTGCGCGAATTATGGGCCGATAGGCCCAGCAAAGCGGCCAGTGATTCCTGAGAAAGGAGGAAGCACGATGGAGGACAAAGTCTACCAGACTCCCGAGATTATCCATGAAGGCGAGTTGGAGGTCCAAGCAGGTAGCCCGGTTGGTCTGCCCGATCCGCTTGATCCTTTAGGCTAGTAGGCTGTCGGAGAACCCAGCATAGGCGGCTCCCATGCCGCCGGATCTGTTCGATTCTGCTGGAAACTGCCGGGCAGGGCCTGGCCAGTGCCGGCCAGGCACATTCCCGAAGGGGACTTGCGAAGCGGGGGAGCCCGGCCTGCTTCACTCTGACAGGCTGCTAGTAGCAGTAATCGAATTCCTGATCATAGACACAATCCGAGAAAAGCCGGAGGCGAGGCCTACTTGCTTGTCTCCGGCGTTTTTTCATGCCGAGCGGCACCATCCAACCGCAACCTGCCTGGCTCGTAAGAGGTGAGAGATGGATGAGCAACCCCCACCCGTTGGCCGCCGGCGACCATAGTTTCCTCTTCTGAGTTGCTGAATTTCTGACATCCCTGACACAAAGCAGTCACAATTCTGAACCTTTGCGCGTCCTTCTGCGACTAATAGGA
>JASFTJ010000488.1:0-3148 GCA_050053615.1 Anaerolineae bacterium
CCACCCAGGCGTCGCAGGCCGGCGAACACGAGCAGGCGCGCCAAAGCGGTGGGAAAGATGGCCAGCAGTAGGATAGCTGTCCAGCCTTTGCCCGAGATCGGTTCTAGGGGACCACCTTGAGCCAGGCGAGCGATGCCGACCACCACGGCCATGGTCGTCAGGCCATAGAGCGTTACCGTCCGCGAATCTACATCCACCAGTGTCCATTGCCCCAACACCAGGTGCCAGCCGTAGAGTGCGCCCGCACTGAGCATCAGGGTGATGCCCAGCGGGTTGATCAGGCCCGCTCCCTGCCAAGTGAGGAGGAACACGCTTACGAGCGCCAGCCCCAGGCGCACGATCGACAGCCGCGAGACCGGATGTCCCGCTGCCGACAAAAAGATGAACACCCAAAAAGGGTACATCGAGTACAGGAGGTGGGCCAGCGAGGCATCCACCTGGGCCAGGCCATTGTAGTACAGGAGCGATCCAATGCCATTGGCCAGGCCCATTCCCACGATGCCGGCCAGGTTGCGCCAGTCGATGGATATGTAACGCCGCCAGAACAAGGCGTAGAACAGCCAAAGCAGGCCAGCGGCCAAGGCGGTGCGCAGCGCGACCAGGGTGGAGGGATCTACATCTGCCTGGTAGGCAAGCTTTCCAAAGATGGGGGCCAAGCCAGAAAAAAGGCTGGAGAGTAGTGTCGCGACGATACCCCACTGGCTGCGATCCCTGTCAGGGCTCATGAGCTCAAACCTCGCACAGTCAAGACGATCGATCCCTCATTCCCAGGCTTTCAGAAAGTCGACGATCTCGGATAGTACTTGTTCCTCCGTCAGGCCGTCGGTGGGAAGGTATAGGTCACAGTGGGCGCGGGCGTGGTGCAGCCGATCATGTTGCTCGTTCAGGTAACTCTGATCCCAGCCCATCCCCTTACACCCCCGTCGTTGGGCTTCCTCCAGTGTTACGTCCAGGTAGACGAGTATGTCTGGGGGATTCAACCGCTGCCACATATCGGGCACGTAGGAGTGGTCCTGGGCTGCTGAGCAAGCGTCGTAGCCCAGCTCCCTCAGCCCGGCCGCGAGCACACTCTTGCCCGAAGCACAAGGTCCCACTACCTTGATACGCATTGTCCTCCACAAGCGTGTCGTTAGTCTGCCTATAGATCTGCTCGCCGATTCAGGCGTCCCAGGCGGTTCAGCACATCCAGGGTGGCAAACACACAGATCTGGTCGCCTGCCTGCAGCGCGATGTTCGGACTGGGGTGCAGATCGACCTCGCCGGTTCGGTTGTGGAGAATCACCGAAAAATCCAGTTCATGCTCCAAGTCACAGAGTTTCCGGTCGATCAGCGCGGAACCGGGGCGAATGGTCAGTCCGCTGACGTTGAGCAGTTGATCGCCCACGTAAAAAGCATGGCTGATGTCCGACCGGGCTGCGGCCCCGGCAAAGGCTGGCGCGGCCAGAGCCGATGTGCTAAAGGCGGTAGAGATGTTGAATCCCCGCGCCACCTTCTGCGCCATATCGTGGTCGAACATCCGCAACACGACGTGGATGTCCTCCTGGAGCTCGCGGGCGGTGAGGGCGATCCCCAGATTCGTCAAGTCGTCTTCAGTGCAGGTGATGATGGCATTGGCCTGTTTCACACCGGCATCCTCAAGCACATCAGGATGGGTTGCGTTACCGAATACAACCGGCACCTTCCAATCCAACACCTGCTGAACGAACTCGCTCTGGGGGTCCAGTTCGATGCCTACCACCTCTTCCCCAAAGTCGAGCAATTGCTGGACAGTTCGAAAGCCCAGCCGGCCGATGCCGGACACGATGACGTGATTTTTGTAGGTTGATGCGATCGCCACCTGCCACTCATCCTTTCTGGCTGACTTGCTGAGAAGCATGACGCCGAAATTGATGACCCCCTGGGCGACAAGCCCCAGCCCGATCATGGGCATGACGAAAAAAAAGACCTGCAGATACCACTGGCGGGGAAAGGGCAGACTCTGCCCGAAAAAGATCATGGCAAAAATGGCATGCACCGATTCGATATATGTCAGGTCCCGGATGTTGGCGTGGGTGTACAGCAGGTCAAAAAGCACACCGCCCAGCAGGACACTGCTCACGAACAGAAGCAGCGGGATGTGGAACTGGCCGAACAAGACGCGCATGTCGCGCCATTGGGCCAGAAGGTATCGCTTCCAAGGGTAACGTTTGGGCCTCATCTCGACTCAGATTGGAAAGCGCACCGACAGACGTCGCACGTCGTCGGGCTGCTGCCGCTCTACGACCGAAAGGACGACCACGCTCACGTCGTCCCCCGGGCGTCCCCGATCCAGTTCCACCGCGCGGGTCAGCAGCCCGTCTGCCAGATAGCGGGCGCACGCCTGGGCGGAACATGTTGCGAGGTGTTCGCGGATAAAGGCCACGGTGTCCAGCCGGTCCCCGTACCGTACTCCCGCCGAAAGCACCCCATCGGTAAAGACGATCACGTGGAGAACGGGCGCGATGGGCGCCTCGGTGATGACGGGCCGAGTGCGACTGTGGATGCCAATGGCCTGACTCGGCTCATCTAGCACATGCAATTCCTTTTCTTGGCCATGCACAATAATCACAGGGCAGTGGCTATTGCGCGAGATGACGATGGTACGGGTGACCAGATCCACCGAGACGATGTTGAGCGTGGCTGATACCTGTCCACCGCGCATGGTGCGCAAATAGTCGTGGGCGGCACGGGCGGCGGCTCCATCGCGCACACCGTCGGCCAGGAGGGAAACCGCCTTGCGAGCCACGATGTTGCTGATGGCCTTGGCCGATTTGCCGCTGCGCTGACCGTCGACGAGCACCAGCGACAGACCGCCGTGCGGACGCTCGATCACCTCCACGGTGTCGCCACTTTCGCTCACAGCATATTTACTGACCTTGGCAACGGCGACTTGAAGCTCCAAGTCCGGCTGTAGGACCATGGCTAATGCTCTCCAAGTGATGTCTTGATGATATCGTCATTATACCCTAGCTGCTGCCAACAGGCAAGAGCAGGCTGTCGTTGTTTGGGCCTGGGTGTGGTCCCCATTCCTCATGTTGACCGTCCCCTGTATCTTTGTTATACTAATGCGCAACGAATCGTGCCCGCTGGTGTTTTACTGTACGAGGCCGCGGGCAACTGAGAGGTCATT
>JASFTJ010000489.1:0-3138 GCA_050053615.1 Anaerolineae bacterium
TTGACTCGTTTGTGCATCGCAATGCTCATTCTGGGCCTGGACTTGACAGTCCAGGTGAAACCAATGTTGTGTCATGGAATTCTAAGCAGTGGTCATTTGGATAAAGTCCAGCTAAGAACCTATCCGTAAATTGCTGGCCGGGCCGCTTGCGCGATGCCCGGCAATTTCCGACAGAAATGCAGAGAACCGGCGGTCAGGCGGTTTCTGCGGTGGAAACCGCAAAAGTCACCCTTCGACGAGGCTCAGGCTGACTTTTGCTTGTATCACGAGAGCAAAGTTGTTAATGGACAGTTGCTAAGCGTTCGGATTCCAAAGCCGACCACGCGCCGGTTTGGGCATCGTGCGCTTCCACGATGCCGGTCTCCAGATGATAGACCCAAGCGTGGAGCGTGAGCGACCCGACCCGCTCGGCGTCGCGCACCGGATCGTAGGAGCGCAGATGTTCCAGTTGCAGTAGCACGTTCTCGCGCACTGTTGCCAGGTGGCGCTCCTCTTCTGGCAAGCCGCTGGCCTCGACCTTGGTCTGGGCCGGCCGAGCGTGCTCGAGCCAGCGGGCAATGTGCGGCTCCCGGCTCAGATCGAGTTGCGCGTCCAGGGCCTTGATGCCGCCGCAGTCGGTGTGACCGCAGACGACGACGTGCGCCACGTGCAGGTGCAGCACAGCGTACTCGACCACGGCCCCAACGCCCATCTCGCCCGTGCCATACGGCGGCACGATGTTGGCTACGTTGCGGGTGACAAACAGGTCGCCCGGCTCGGCCCCAGTGATCAGCTCCGGCACGACGCGCGAGTCGGAGCAGCCGAACCACAGCACCTCCGGCGACTGACCCTCGGTTGCCAGACGCTCAAACAGGTCCAAGTTATCCAAAAAGTGAGATTGAAAAAAGCCGATTCCCCCCAATATCTTGGCTGTGGGCATGTCGCCCCTCCTGCGATGGCTGGTTGAGCCAGTTATCGTTCTCTTGGCTGCTGCGTGTCGCGAAACTGCGCCATCATCTGCTGGCACATCTCTGCTGGATTGAGACCCTCTTTTTCCATCTGGGCCATCATCGCCTGTGGCATGCTGCTCATCATCTCGTTCATCATCCGCGACATCATCTTGGGGATTGCCTTCGTCAGCCAGAGTACAAGAATGCCGCCCACAAGCGCGCCCAGGGCGGCAGCAACGGCGTACCCCCACTTGCGCGAATCTATGCCAGACATTTCGACACCTCCTTACTATCGCGCCAGCAAACGCTGGCTGGCAGTGTACGGGTCCAGCTCACGTAGGACGATCTGGTCGATGAGTGTCGCTAGCCGCGCCCGATCTGTGCGGGCCAGCGTCTGGCGCAACGAGACCTGCTGGACAATGGTCTCCAGCTCGGCAGCAGCCCGTTCCCGTTCGCGCCAGGCCAGGCGGCCGGTCTCCTCCAGATGCGCCCGGTGGGCCAGGATCGCCCCGGCCAGCTCGACGATGCCCTCCCGCCGCGTCGCCACCGTTTTGTGGATGGGCGGCCGCCAGGTGGAAGCCCCTGTTGTATCGGCCGCTTCTTGCGCTGCCATGACTGCCTCCATCAACCGCCCGTGGTGCATGACCGTGTGTGCCCCACCAACGTTCAGATCGAGCATCATACGCAGGGCCATGACAGCATGAGCGGCGCCCTCCAGGTCGGCCTTGTTCACGGCAAAGACGTCGGCGATTTCCAATATGCCGGCCTTGATGGCCTGGATATCGTCGCCCAGGCCCGGTACCTCGACGACGACAGTGGTGTGGGCCGTGCGGGCGATGTCCACCTCAGCCTGGCCCGCGCCGACTGTCTCGACGACGATCAGGTCAAAGCCGGCGGCATCAAGCACCTTGACGGCGTCGGCGGTAGCCCAGGCCAGCCCGCCCAGGTTGCCGCGGCTGGCCATGCTACGGATGAAAATGCCACGGTCCCCGGCTAGATCGCGCATACGAATACGGTCGCCGAGGATGGCCCCGCCGCTGAACGGGCTGGTAGGGTCTACGGCGATGATGCCCACAGTTTTGGGTGGGTCGATGCGGCGGAAGTGCAGGGCCAGGGCGTTAACCAACGTGCTCTTGCCGCTGCCCGGCGGCCCGGTCACGCCCACGATGTGCGCTCGGCCGGTGTGCGGATGCAATACCGCCAGCGTCGCCTGCGCCTCCGCCCCGTTGTTCTCAATGAGGCTGATGGCGCGGGCGATGGCCCGCCGTCGCCCAGCTAGCACCCCTTCGACAAGCTCAGGGCGAACTCCTTCGATGAGTTCATTCATTGCGCGATGGACTCCATTCCCCCCTCACCCCAACCCGACCAAAGGCCCTAACGACGTGTCGCCCCCGGGGGAGGCCTGTCCTGTGCCGGACAGGCACAGGGGGCTGGGGGAAGGGGAAAGTTTGCTCAACCTACACGCTCGCGGATGAATTCGACGATCTTGTCGGTGGGCGTGCCGGGGCCAAAGATGCCCGTGACGCCCATTTCATTTAGGGCCACGACATCCTCGTCAGGGATGATGCCCCCAGCGACGACCAACACATCGTCCATGTCGTATTCGCGCAACAGATCCATCACTTTCGGGAAAAGGGCCATGTGCGCTCCCGACAGGATCGACATGCCCACCACGTCCACATCCTCATGCAGCGCCGCTTCGGCGATCATCTCTGGCGTCTGGCGGATACCGGTGTAGACCACCTCCATACCGGCATCGCGCAGGGCGCGGGCGATCACTTTGGCGCCCCGATCGTGGCCGTCGAGGCCGGGTTTAGCGACCAGTACGCGGATTCTCCTATCAGTCATCTATGTCCTCCCAATCCCTCGAATCATCGTCGGCTCGCGGTACTCGCCAAACACCTCACGCCCCCATGAGTCTGGGTGAACACTGTGCCGCGTCTTTGCCGTCCCCTATGGGGAACACGGCACGCATTGGGCTCTCGGCCGGGCGGCGTATGTGCGTGCACCTTGATCGATTGTCATCGCAGCGGTGCTCATCACGAGCGCGCATACCGGATTTGCGGGTCGAACGCCAAGCCACATCCAGGCCCCGCTAGGGTCCTGTCAAAGTCGCCGGAACACACTCGATGACAGCGAGCGGCAAGGTCAGACCTGTGCGTTTCGCAGCGATTCAAGGCGTGCATGCCGGCCCATATCCGCCGAACTC
>JASFTJ010000490.1:0-3137 GCA_050053615.1 Anaerolineae bacterium
GCCGGCCGTGCCCTTTGGTTCGCTACGACAGGTGCGTGTCGGCGGGATGAACATCGGCGTGATGGAGGTCTTGTTGGCGTTGATGCTCGCTGCTTGGCTGATGCGTATGATCGCCCGCCGCCGGGAAATCCGTGTGAACCTACCGCCCCTGACCTTACCCTTGGCGATCTTTGTGGGGGGGCTGTTGCTCTCGCTGCTGGGGGCTAGATCACTGTTGCTCAGCCTCAAAGAACTCCTCAAGTGGATCGAGGTATTGGCCCTCTATTTGCTGGTGTCTAACGAGACAATGGCCCTCGATGCGGATACAGAGCAAAGTGGCCTGGGCCATCACGGGTGGACCCTGGCCTTGATCGTGATCTTTGTAGGGACCGGAGCGCTGGCGGCGCTGCACGGCATGTACCAGTTTGTGTTTCAGGTGGGCCCAGAGGGTTTTGTTCTCTTTGAGCGGTTCATGCGAGCTCATGGAACCTTCGAACAGCCGAATCCTTATGGGGGCTACTTGGGGCTGACACTGCCGCTCGCTGTGGGACTCGTCGCGGCCGGCGTCCTCCGGGTGGCAGGTCGAGTGAAGGCTTGGTGGTGGCTGTGGGCTGCTGGCTGCGGGTCGGTGATGCTGATTGCGCTGGTCATGACCTGGTCGCGGGGGGCATGGTTGGGATTCGCCGCTGCTATGGCGATGATGGCCGTCGCCGTTATGGCCCGCAGCGCAAAGCTCGTTCGGCACGGCTCACCACAGGCGGTGTTGCTGGTTGCGGTGTTTGTCATACTTGTCGGCTATCTTCTCTTGGCAGGAGGTCTCGCCCGTGTGCCGCCGGCCATCACCCAGCGCTTTAGCGATTTTGTTCCCTATTTGGGTGTACTCGATGTGGAGGGCCGGGAGGTCACCGACGCCAATTTTGCCGTTCTGGAACGGGTGGCTCATTGGCAAGCTGCCTGGCGCATGTGGACCGATCATCCCTGGTTGGGCGTTGGCATTGGCAACTATGAGGCGATCTATCCGCAGTACGCGCTTCCGCTCTGGCCAGTTGCCCTGGGACATGCCCACAATTACTATCTGAACATCGCTGCCGAGACCGGTGTCGTCGGGCTGGCGGCCTACTTGGTCCTATGGGGGGCGGCGCTGGTAAGCGTCTGGCGAGCCACGCAGCGGGCATCGGGCTGGCGTTGGGGGGCGGCGCTGGGTGTGCTGGGTGTGCTGGTCCACCTAAGCACCCACAACTTTTTCGACAATCTGTATGTCCACGGGATGTACTTACACGTGGCAATTCTGTTGGGAGTGACGACTGGCAGTTCTCCAGCGGTAGTGGAGCGTAAGGCAGGGGAATGCCATAGGAGTATTGGAGGTCATCGTTGATTCGCATCATCGCAGCCATTGACACACATCCGCGACTGAGCCGGTGGTCGGACTGGATGGCGCGGTTGCCCCTGGTAGGGCGCATCTGGCGCAAGTTGCTAGAGAATCCCAAGGAATTAGAGCGTTTCCTCAAGTGGATGATCGTCGGAACCATCGGCGCAATGGTGGATTTTGCCGTGTTGAACCTGATGAAGTGGATCTTGGGCGGCTTGGGCCTGGGCGTAGGCTGGAACCTGTCCATGGAACCGCGCCAGATCCAGTTGGCGGCGGCCAACACCATCTCGTTCAGCGTTGCTGTGCTCAGCAATTTCACCTGGAACCGGTTGTGGACCTTCCCCGAGTCGCGGGAGCGTCCCCTCGGTAGCCAGTTGGTCCAATTTGCCGTTGTGAACGTGCTGGGCTGGGGCATTAACACGCTCCTGTTGCTGGTCATGGACCAGTATGTCTTTCAGCATTTTGTCCACGAACGATTGAGCTATAACTTGGCCAAGGCCATCGCGACGATTGTCGTGCTGTTCTGGAACTTTGGCGTGAATCGCATCTGGACCTATCGTGGGATCGACTGATGCGCATTGGGATCGACTATACGGCGGCCGTGCGGCAAGGGGGCGGTATTGGGCGCTACACACGGAACCTGATCCGGGCGCTGGCTAAGCTGGATTCGGCCGAGCAGGCCTCAGAGAACCAGTATGCGCTCTTTGTCGCCGGCGGCTGGGGGGAGGGCGACGGTCTGGGTCCTTGGCCCCAGAATTTTGGCATTCGCCCGGCGCCGCTTTCGGACCGCTGGATGACGATTCTGTGGCAGAGGCTGCGGTTGCCGCTGCCCATCCAGTTGTTCACGGGACCGTTGGATCTGTTCCACTCGCCCGACTTTGTGCTGCCGCCGGTAGGCCGCACGCCGGCCATCCTAACCGTCCACGACCTGTCGTTTCTGCGTGTGCCGGAGCATTTTGTGCCGGGGTTCTGCGAGTACCTGACCGGCGCCGTGTCACGCGCGGTGGGACGGGCCGATCACATCTTGGCCGACTCGGAGAGTACGCGTCGCGACCTGGTCGAGTTGCTGGCCGTCGATCCGGACCGGGTGACGGTCATCTATCCGGGGGTTGAGCCCCGCTTCCGGCCCATCGAGGAGGTACCTCTGTTGGAGCAGGTGCGGGCGCGTTATCGTCTGCCAGAGCGGTTCATCTTGGGCTTGGGCACCCTGCAGCCGCGCAAGAACTTTGACGGGCTGATCCGCGCCTTTGCCCGATTGCCGGCTGCGGAGGACCTGCACCTGGTCATCGCCGGCGGCAAGGGTTGGATGTACGAAGAAACGCTGGCCTTGCCGGCTCGCCTGGGGCTTGAGGGCCGGGTGCACTTTCCCGGGTTTGTGGACGACACCGACCTGCCGGCGCTCTACAACGTGGCCTCGGTGTTCGCATTCCCTTCTTGGTACGAAGGTTTTGGCCTTCCGGTCCTGGAGGCGATGGCCTGCGGCACACCTGTGGTCGCCGCCGACAATTCGTCCCTGCCGGAAGCCGTGGGTGATGCGGGCCTTATGATAGAGGCTGGCGATGCTGAAGCGCTGGCCGATTCATTAGTCCGGCTGATGCGGGAAAAACACCTACGGGAGCGGCTGGCGGCGGCTGGAATAGAATGGGCGCAGAGATTTACGTGGGAAGCAGCGGCGAGACAGCTAGCAAGCGTTTACAGGGTTCCGGGTTTCGCATAGTCATTCCGGATGAGACACCAACTTGCGGTACGAGGGTCACAAAGAGTGGGGGGGGGTACGAGATGTACATTG
>JASFTJ010000491.1:0-3137 GCA_050053615.1 Anaerolineae bacterium
CGGTGGACCGCTTGCCATCGGAAGCAGAAGAGATCGCCGGGCTCGGCATCCCGGCGGTGATCCTGTTCGGATTGCCGGCGGAGAAGGACCCCATCGGGGTGGAGAATTTCGATCCGGAGGGCATCGTCCAGCAGGCGGTGCGGGCTATCAAGGCTGCCGTGCCCGAGCTGTTTGTCATCACGGACGTGTGTATGTGCGAGTACACCGACCACGGTCACTGCGGCATCATCCACGAGCGTCCAGCCTACTGCCAAGGCAAAGGTTTGCCCGGCAAAGGTTTGCCCGGCAAAGGTGCGCCCGGCGGCTGCCTGGACAACGATGCTACCCTCGAGATCCTGGGCAAGGTGGCCCTAAGCCATGCCCAGGCCGGCGCCGACATGGTCGCCCCTTCGGACATGATGGACGGCCGGGTGGGCGCCATCCGCGCCGCCCTGGACGAAGCGCGCTATGACTGTGTGGGCATCTTGGCCTACGCGGCCAAGTACGCCTCGGCCTTCTATGGCCCGTTCCGTGACGCGGCCGACTCGCCGCCCCAGTTCGGCGACCGCAGCGGCTACCAGATGGACCCGGCCAATGCCCGGGAGGCGCTGCGCGAGGTCGCCCTGGACGTGGCCGAAGGGGCCGACGTGGTGATGGTCAAGCCGGCCCTGCCCTACCTGGACATCTTGCGCCAGGTCCGCGATCAGTTCGATCTGCCGACCGCTGCCTACAACGTCAGCGGCGAATTCAGCATGGTCAAGGCTGCCGCCCAGCGTGGATGGCTGGACGAACAGCGTGTGGCCACGGAGACGCTGACCAGCATCAAGCGTGCGGGAGCAGATATGATCATCACCTACTGGGCCAAGGATATGGCCCGTTGGCTGCGAGCCAACTAGAGAGGGCCAGAACCATGACAGCTCACCAGGAACTCAAAGGACCCCACATCGTCGCCTGGGAATCGACCGTTGCCTGCAATCTGGCCTGCGTTCACTGCCGGGCCAGCGCCCAGACCACACCGGAGCCCGATGAACTCACGACCCAGGAAGTGTTCGATCTGATCGACCAACTGGCTGAGTACAGCCAACCGATCTTTGTCATTAGCGGCGGTGAGCCGCTGATGCGTCCCGACATCTATGACATCGCTGCCTATGGCACCCAGCGCGGCTTGCGGGTGGCCGTCTCACCCAATGGTACCTTGCTGACGTCGGAGGCAGTGAGCAATCTCCTCGCGGCTGGCGTCAAGCGCATCTCAGTCAGCATCGACGGCTCGACGGCGGTGCGCCACGATGCGATACGCGGTGTGCCCGGTGCTTTCGACACGGCTATGGAGGGGCTGGCCCGCTGCCGGGATGCAGGACTGGGCTTTCAGCTCAATACGACCGTCATGCGCCAGACGCGCGACGACTTGGCTGCCGTCCGCGACCTGGCCGTGCGCATCGGGGCCGAAGCCTGGCACCTATTCATGCTGGTGCCCACCGGCCGGGGCAGGATCGACGACGAGGTCTCGCCGGAGGAGTACGAGGCCATCCTCAGCGAGATCTATGCCATGACCCGGCATTCTCCCATACCCATCCGGGTCACCTGTGGTCCGCACTTTCAGCGCATCGTGGCCACGAACCGCAGGAACGAGCGCCGTCAGCCGAATCTGGTGGGTCCCGGCAACACCGGTCATGGCCGACCTGGCGGGAACGGCCGCGGTCTGGATCCAAACCGACGCCACCCTGGCCATCTGGATCGCACGACAAGGGGCTGCCTGGCTGGAGATGGCTACTGCTTTATCTCCCACCGCGGCGACATCACGCCCTGCGGCTACTTTCCGGTCATCGCCGGAAACATCCGCCAGCAACCGTTCCGCGAGATATATCAGGCCTCGGCCCTGTTCCGGTCGCTGCGGAACCTGGCCGGCTATGGCGGCAAGTGCGGCATCTGCGAGTTCCTGCGCGTCTGCGGCGGCTGCCGGGCGCGGGCTTATAGCCTGACCGGCGACTATCTCGCGGAGGAGCCATATTGCATCCACCAGCCACGCAAACTGGCAGAGGTACAGGCGTGAACGAGTTGGATGCCCATGATCGGGCGCTTCTGGAGCGGGTGCAAGCCGGCTTCCCGCTGGTCCCGCGTCCGTTTACGGCGTTGGGCGAGGAATTGGGCCTGGCCGAATCTGAGGTGCTGGCACGGGTGCGCCAGATCAAAGAAGCAGGCATCATCCGCCAGATCGGCGCCATCTTTGACACGCGCCGTCTGGGCTACCAGAGCACCTTGGTCGCCTTCCACGTACAAGACGGCGCGCTGGAGGATGTGGCCGCTCAAATCAGCGCCCATCCCGGCGTGAGCCACAACTATGCCCGGCCCCACCATTACAACCTGTGGTTCACCCTGGCCGTCCCGCCGGGGCACGAGGTGGAGGAGGAAATCCGCCACATAGCCCGGCAGACCGGGGTGGACGACTGGCTCAACCTGCCGGCCTTGCGTGTCTTCAAGATCCGGACTCATTTCAAGCTGGCCGAGGACAAGAGACACGAGAACGTGGAACTGCGAGACCGGACGGCGCCAGAGAGAGGTGATTTCTCTGCTGCCGACATACCCTACGTCCGAGCTCTGCAGCAGGACATGCCCCTCGTCTCGCGTCCCTTTTCCGAGGCTGCCGGACACATGGGATTGAGCGAGGATGCACTGTTGGACAAAGCCCGTGATCTTGAGGCTGCCGGTATCATGCGTCGCTTCAGTGCAGTCCTGCGCCATCGGCGGGTGGGGTACAAGGCCAACGGCATGGCTTGCTGGGTTGTGCCCGAATCGCGCCTTGAGACTGTGGGACATCTTGCAGCCCAATGTCCCCAGGTGAGCCATTGCTACCAGCGCCCGGCCTGCCCGCCTCGCTGGCCCTACACCCTGTTCACCATGATCCACGGCCAGACCAAGGCCGACGTCGAGGCCGTAGTCAGCAGAATCGCCCAAGAGATCGGGATCGAGCAGGTTGAAGTGCTTTTCAGCACACGAGAGTTCAAGAAGGAACGGGTTCGTTATTTCGAGGAGGACACAT
Source organism: Anaerolineae bacterium (assembly GCA_050053615.1). GTDB lineage: Bacteria > Chloroflexota > Anaerolineae > JAAYZQ01 > JAAYZQ01 > JASFTJ01. The sequence continues at coordinate 3,017 of JASFTJ010000491.1, forward strand.
GAACCTGGATCGATCGAAGCAACTACAGGATGCTGCCAGGAAAGTCATTCCTGGAGGCGTAAACAGCCCGGTGCGGGCCTTTCGTGCCGTCGGCGGCGAGCCCCCCTTCATCGCCCGGGGT
>JASFTJ010000492.1:0-3125 GCA_050053615.1 Anaerolineae bacterium
CCTGCGGTACAAGTTGACCTATATCAAGATCTTTGAGACCTATTTGGAATCTGAGTCAAGGTCTGAGGTGACGCAACTGCTCCGAACCCTGATCACAGCCCAGCAGGCTGCGATCGCACCTCTTTCTAGCTACCTAAGGCGCCTGAATGTGAACATCCAAGATTTGGCATTGAACCAGAAGCTGATGGACCATGCTTTCAGCCGCAAAGACATGAGATCACGCCTGCGTTTCATTCACGGTGGCCTCGAGCGGGCGGTGTCGTGGTACCAGATGCAACTGGTGGACAGGCAAATGACTGCCGATCCAGAGCTTAGACAACTTCTCTTTGAATTGGGCGAGACTGACGCTGCTAAACTCTGGCATGTCGAGACGGTTATGTGCATACTCAAGATTTCAGTGAGGCCGAAGAAAAAGGATTGGGATAAACTGCAGGCTTCGGACACGGATCGGGGCGTCAGTTGGCAATCGCGCCTGGCTGAGGACGCGAGACAGCCAGCCTGGCAGAGCAAGCGGAAGCCAGACTGGTACACACCGCTAAAGTCTCGAAAAAAGAACAAGTAAAAGCTTCCTGGCTACCTAGCAGCCTGTCGGAGTGGAGCTAGCCGGGCTCCCCCGCTCCGCAAGTCTCCCTTCGGGGATGTGCCTGGCTGGCACTGGACAGGCCACGCCCGGCAGGTTCCGACAGAATCGAACAGAACCGGCGGCGTGGGAGCTTGGGCTTTGCCCATCTGCTGGGTTCTCCGACAACCTGCTGGGTGCGACTGACGCCCACGCTAGTCTTGAGGAAATAGTGATCCGAGGTTGTCAGTCATGAGCTGAACGCAGTATTCGATAGTGAATTGCTTCTGGAGGGAAAGGGGGATCTTCTGTGGAGATCAAAAAAGTCGGCGTGGTGGGATGCGGATTGATGGGTTCAGGTATTGCCGAGGTTTGCGCCCGAACCGGGTACGAGGTCGTGGTTCGCGAGATCAGCGATGAGCTTCTGCAGAAGGGCATGGCGCGTGTTCGGAAGTCGCTGTCCAAAGCGGTAGCCCGAGACAAGGCCACACAGGGGCAGGCGGACGAAGCCTTGGCGCGCATCCGGGGTACATTGGATCTGGCTGACTTTGCCGGCTGCGACCTAGTTGTCGAAGCGGCCATTGAGAACATGGAAGTCAAGAAAGAGGTGTTCGCCGAACTGGACAGGCTCCTTCCGCCTCACGCGGTATTGGCCAGCAACACCTCCTCGTTGTGCATCACCGAGATGGCGAGTGTCACCCAGCGAGGGGACAAGGTGCTGGGCATCCATTTCTTCAACCCGGTGCCGGTTATGCCTCTCATCGAATTCGTGCGTACCATCCTCACCAGCGACGAGACCATGGAGACCGTTCATCGGTTTGGAGAGTCGCTGGGCAAAACGATGGTCACGGCCAAGGATACGCCCGGCTTTATCGTCAATCGCCTGCTGATTCCCTATATTCTCGATGCCGTGCGCGTCTACGAAGATGGCCTGGCCACCAGGGAGGATATTGACACGGCCATCAAACTGGGGCTAAATCATCCCATGGGGCCGCTGACACTTCTTGATTTTGTGGGCTTGGACACCTGCCTGTACATCGCCGATGCGATGTACGAAGAGTACAAAGATCCCCGCTACGCGGCGCCGCCCCTCCTGCGCCGCATGGTGCTGGCAGGGCACCTGGGCCGCAAAACGGGCAAGGGCTTTTACAACTACGGATAAGGAAAGGACAAGTTTGGGCCCATTTCCGTTTGTCGGAGCCCCGCTCGCGTAGATCAGGTAGGCGCCAAGCACTTGAGAAGTGCTTGGCGTCTTGTAAGTAGGAGATGAGAATGGATTACGCAAACTTGACTGTTGAGCGCGAGCAAAAGATCGGCATCATCACTTTCAACCGACCCAAGGTGCTGAATGCCCTGAACATCGCGACGGTGCGCGATCTGGATGCTGCGATTGGCGAACTGGCCGCCGATCTGGAGGTGGGCGCCATCGTACTCACCGGGGCGGGCGAAAAGGCGTTCGTCGCTGGAGCCGACATCGCCGAGTTCAATACCCTGGCATCCGCCTCGGACGCAGCTCAATACGCGCGGCGTGGTCAGGCAGTGTTGAACAAGATCGAAGCACTGTCCAAACCGGTGATCGCTGCCATCAATGGCTTTGCCCTGGGCGGGGGCTGTGAGCTGGCCCTAGCTTGCGATATCCGCTTGGCGGCCGACACAGCACGTTTGGGTCAGCCAGAGATCAATCTGGGCATCATTCCCGGCTACGGCGGCACCCAGCGCCTTGCCCGGTTGGTCGGCCGAGGGCAGGCCAAGATGCTTTGCATGACGGGTGACATGATCGACGCCAGTGAGGCGTTGCGCATCGGCCTGGTGGATCGGGTGGTGCCCGCGGCCGATCTGATGGATGAGGCTAAGGCTCTCGCCCACAAGCTGGCCGGAAAGGCCCCGGTGGCCCTGGCCTTGATCAAACAGGCCATCAACGTCGGCCTGGAGGGCTCGCTGGAAGAAGGCCTGGCCTACGAGGCGGCCCAGTTCGGTTTGGTCTTTGACACCGAGGATCGCGTCGAGGGCGTGAACGCCTTCTTGGAAAAGCGCAAACCCGTCTGGAAAGCAAGCTTACCGCTTGCCTGAACCCGTCCGGTGGGTGGAGTGACGGACCTTGATCCAAGCTCTTCGCAACCCGCGGTTTGCCTCTCGCTGAAAGAAGGTCTTTTCAGCGGGAGAAAGGGCGTGGGTAGCTCCACACTTAGCCGTGGTGGACGGCGATGGACCATTCTATCGCCCGGATGAATCCCGCACGTAGGGCCGGATTTCAATCCGGCCCCAAGATGGCGGGTTGGAAACCCGCCCTACTTGTCAACCATGGTTGAGTGGGGTGCTACCAGGGGGTGAAAGGGGTGTATATTATGTGCGAGCTTTGCGCGCACACAACATACGGTACCCGTTTTCTTTCGACTGCCCCTTTCTTCGGGGCAGTCACAGCTTGCCTTCCCCAGGTGAGATTCTTCCAGAGATGTGTTGAAGAACGAGGTGGTTATGAGCGACACGCTAGATTTTGCCCTGGAGACAGCCCGACGGGCGGGCCAGGTGCTCTGTGAATTCTACCATCAACGCCATACGGTGAGTC
>JASFTJ010000493.1:0-3123 GCA_050053615.1 Anaerolineae bacterium
AGTTCACTCGTGCTCGCTGGCGTTGCGCGTCGTCTGTTGCTTGCCAATCGGTTATCGCTTGCCAGGTCAGCGTGAGCACTGCCCCAATGGTTAGCCAGCCAAGGATGTTGAGCATCCAGCTCAACTGCGGCACAATTCGGAGCAGGGGGTATGCATCGCCAGCCAGAGCGTGGATTCCCCGCCCGGTGATGATATCCCATGCCAGCCGGATGGCGGACAGGTCCCATGTTGCTTTCGGCAGGGCCTGCATGGCTGCCAGTACTGGCCAGTCGTTTTCGACTTGGTGGATGAGAAAGGGTACTCCAGTCAGCACCCCCAGCGTGGCGCCCATAAGCAGCGGTCCGAGCTTGACTTCTCTGCGGAATAGGATCAACCCCAGCGCCAGCGCCGGCGCCAACGACCAGGCTGAGGGGTGAACCTGCACGAGCAGGGCATAGACGACTAGCGCCCAGGTCAGTCTCCATCGCCGTTTCTCCACCAACGCGGCAATCACCAGTCCAATAAAGGCGAGAGCGAACAGCGGCACGAAAGCTACTTGCCAGATCTTGCGACTGAAAGCTACTGCCCATGGACTCACGGCAAAAAGCAACATGGCAGTCAATGCTGCTGTCGGGCTACCGCCGGACCAACCCCGCGACAGCCGCCAGCAGAGAGCCACCGCCGCTGTGCCTACCAGCCCACCATAGATCGTAGCTGGGATGGGATTGGTGGTGAGGAGAAAAGCGGGAATGTACAAGTATGTGCTGATCGGCGAATGGTCAAAGTCGGCCGACGAGGGCACGCCGATGAGGGGCAGGCGTCCCTCTCTTGTGAATTCAAGGGCCAACGCTTCGAGCCGAGCTTCACTGAATTTGAACTCGGTGAGGGTGGGCCAGACAGTGCGCAATGCCATTGCCATCACCAGGATCACGGCTGGTAGCAGCCACGCGCGACGGCGTTTCAGTACTCGTGTTACCATGGGCCCGCACTCCGAACGCGTGTCCTGACCATCAGTATGACACCAGCGAGTGTCATCATCGCTAGACCCACCAGGCACAGTGGGAATCCCCAACCGACAGGGGGCGGCGTATTGTACACATCATCGATCGCCGGTTTGACCAATAGGAACTGCCACGCAGAAAGCGTTCCTGCTGCGAGGGCTAGTGCGGCGCTTGCCGTCCCGCTCAGCCAGGGCGGCAGCTTTCCGACTAGCCAGAACCCGGCCAACAGCAGCCAACAGACACCCAGGACGATGGTCTGTAAACGGAATTCAGCCGTCATTAGGCTGACAGGCGACCAGGCCGGCGGCAACAACTGCAGGCTGACCGGGATCGACAGGGCTAACACTGGCAGGCGTAACATCCAGGAGAATCCCAGCCGTTGTGATCCGATCAGCAAGGCGACACCGACGACAATTGCCGCCGGCGGCAGGTAGAACAACCACCGCGTCAGCCCCAGTGTGCCGTCGAGCGCGCCAGGCAGGAATTTGACAAATTCGCCCATGTCGACTCCGCTCAGGGTCAGCGCGGCTGTCTTGTGCGCAATCCAGGGGCCGTAGTAGCCAACGGCGGCCAATGCCCACCCCAGAGGCAACAACAGACGCACAGACGCCAATCGACGCCTGCGCCAAATCGTTCTGTCAATTCTGCCCAAATCTTTATCGTCGATCAATCTGTGTCCTTCCCTGCCCGCAGCATCGAGTCCTTTAGCGGTGCGCGATCTTGCTTGAAGGATGTCACTTTTCCTGCAATCTGTGGACGGCGGCTTCGATCTCGGCCTCCTCGGCCTGCGCAGCCTCAAAGTACTTGTGCATGAACTCGCTGCGGCGCTGGCGCAGAGCCATGGGCGCCACAGTGGCCACATCGTCAGCTACTGCTGTCTGGCGATCGTCGGCAGAGGCGAGAGCTCGAGCCGCTTCCAGCATGACGATCTCGGCTCGATGGCTCGGGATCCCCAGCTCGCGGACCATCCTCAACGCCAACTGTTCGGCCTCGGGAGTCAGATCGACTTTGGGCAACTGGTCACGGGCACGGGCGATTTCTTTGCCAAAGTCGATCGTATCTTCTGCCAAGTGCGCAAGCAGGCGATGCGGATGCTCACGAAAAATTCGCACCCGCCGATACACCTCCAACCGATCTTGAGGCTCGTGCAGGCCGTCCACCACGACTCGTAAGCCGAAACGATCCTGGATCTGGGGACGGAGTTCCCCTTCTTCGGGATTCATCGAGCCCACCAGGATCAATTCCGAGGGGTAGACAGCACTCAGTGGCCCCCGTCGGACCGTAACTCGACCCTGAGCCGCTGCATCGAGGATGGCATCCACGATTGTGTCATCTAGCAGATTGACCTCATCTATGTAGAGCAGGTTGCGGTGCGCGTAGGCTAGAATGCCCCGTTCCAGACGGACCCGCTGTTGTTCGATGGCAACCCGTTCGTTGATCCCACCAATCACGTCCTCCAGGCGAGCGTTGAGGGGCAGTTCGATAAGCCGCATTCGGTCTAATGTGGTCAGGTCCTCGCCGTGACCCAATTTGGTCGCACAGTCGCGACAGATGGCATCCATCCCCCATGTCTCGGCGGCCATTTCGTCGCAGCCGTAGGGACACAGGCTGCGACGCACCGGCGGCATCAGGTCGACGAGCCCCCGCACGGCCGTGGTCTTGCCTGTCCCACGCGGTCCAAGGAGCAAGACTCCCCCTACCGCAGGGTTAATGACGCTCAGTAGCAGCGCCGTCTTCATTTCCTTCTGGCCGACGATTGCCAGAAAGGGAAAATTCGTGATCTCGCCGCTGACCAGCTCGGGCTTGGGCGTTGCCTTGAGGACGGCTGTGGCCGAGCGCTTGTCCAGAATTCTCAGAAGCATGGACTTGGGCATTTGTCTCTACTCCGGCAGGTGGTATATACGAACGGGCGCAAAATGGTAGACGGACACAGTCGGGTAGCCGGCCACAACGATGTCAGGCGGATCGGGCACGAACTCGGCTAGCAAGGTGCTGCGCCCGGTCAACTCGTCGTACAAGTTCACCTTTTCGGCATAGGTTTCGGGCTGGCGGCGCAGGACTTCCCACACTCCGTCGCTGATGATAAGTATATCAAATTCCTCTTGCTGGTACCAAGTCAGGTCATGGTCAGTGATGCGCATCA
>JASFTJ010000494.1:0-3123 GCA_050053615.1 Anaerolineae bacterium
TCGACGAGTAGGGCAGGTTTCTAACCCGCCAGGTTGTGGCCGGATTCCAATCCGGCCCTACATGCATGGCCTAGCTGGGCGATAGAATGGCCCATTGCCAGTCACCACGGTCAAGTGCCAAGCTACCGCAGACATTATACCAAGTATGCTATCATCGGTCAAACCATATGGTAGAATGAAGGCAAGATGAGGCAAGGCTAACATCATACCCGCCAAGTAAGGCCCAGCCTGGTGACTGCCACCCCACCGGGCATGGGCTTTCGCAAGGGAAGCGAGGCCACCGATTTTGCACACCTCCGGCTTGATTGGTATAATGAGTACGATGATCGGCCACCCACTTCTCCCCGGCCTCATCACCGATCAACGGTAGGGCAAGACGCGAAGGAGGACTTACACCCATGCCAGACACGACCAGTGGCATTCTGAGGCGTGTCAAAGGACACACAGGCACACTATACAACCCAGCACGACCATCGAGCAGGATCCGAGTACCGACCAAGCTCGTGCGGCAGCACCGCCTGCCTGAAGGCGCGATGGTCACAGGGCCGGTGCGTGACGGCAAAAAGGGACCTAAACTGGCCGACGTCGAGTCGATCTGCGGCTTGGCACCAGAGAAATTCCAAAAGCGGACGCCCTTCAAGCGCCTCGTCGCTGTGGATCCGTGCGAACGGTTCCACCTATCGATCACAGGTCAACTAGCCATGCGCCTGGTAGATCTGGTGGCCCCCATCGGCAAGGGCACGCGGGGACTGATCGTCTCACCGCCCAAGGCCGGTAAAACGACGTTGCTGGAACAGATCGCCGAGGCGATCCGCGCCGACGATCCCGAGACGCGCATCATCGTTCTGCTTATCGACGAGCGGCCAGAAGAAGTCACCTACTTTCGCCGCACAGTGGACGCGGAGGTATTTGCCAGCTCCAGCGACCGGCCCTTGCGCGAGCACGTGGAACTCACCGAACTGATGCTGGCCCACATCCGCACCGAGCTTGAGTGTGGCCATGACGTCGTCGTGCTGCTGGATAGCCTCACCCGCCTGGCCCGAACTTTTAACCTGCGAGGTTCTGGCAGGGGCCGCACCCTCTCCGGCGGTCTGGAGGCCGGGGCGCTCGAAATCCCTCGCCGCTTTTTCGGCCTGGCGCGTAACGTCGAGGACGGCGGCTCGGTAACCATCATCGCCACGGTCTTGATCGACACCGGTTCGCGCCTAGACCAGTTCGTCTTTGAGGAGTTCAAGGGCACCGGCAACAGCGAAATCGTCCTCGACCGCTCCCTAACGGAAGCGCGCATCTTTCCGGCAATCAACCTCCCTGCCAGCGGCACACGCAAATTCGAGCAGCTCTATAGCCCCGATGAAACTCGCCGGCTCGTCAAGCTCTACCAGGTGCTGGCCAAGCGGAAGCCAAAAGACGCACTAACATCCCTGATCGAGCTACTCGAACGGTACCCCACCAACCAAGAATTCCTGCAGAGTATCCGGGTGGAAGCGTGATCGGAGCCCAGCAGGTCCACAGCACCCTGGCTGCCAGCGCATGAAACGGGATTCGAGCTGGTCTGGCGTGATCGCCATCAACATCCACTGGCTGGGCATCAACACGGTCACCGGCAGCCTCACGCCGGTGCTTTTGCCCTTTCTCGTTGCGCTGTTCGTGCCAGCAGAGCGAAAGAATACCTACCTGGGTACGGTACGCGTCATTAGCCTGGCCGTAGCGATGGCAGCCCAACCGATAGCGGGCCTGCTCAGCGACCGGAGCACCTTCCGATGGGGGCGGCGGCGGCCCTTCATCCTCATCGGATCGGTGCTCAGCGTATTTTGTCTGCTCGTGGTCGGTTTCTCCCCCTTCTTTATGAATTCGCACCTGGACCGATTTTTCGAACCTATCGGCGTGCCGGCCGCATACATCGTTCTGCTCACGGGGATCGTGCTCTGGCAGGGCGCGTCCAACATCGGTCAGGGCGCGCTCCAGGGACTGATCCCCGATCTCGTGCCCGAAAACAGGCGGGGGCAAGCCTCGGGGATCAAAGCAGTGATGGAGCTTTTGGCTGCCGTTCCCATTATGTTCATCGGTCCGCTGGTCGACGCGGGCAGGATCTGGCTGACCATCAGCCTGGTTGCCGGACTGCTGCTCATGACCACCCTCGTCACCATTCTGGGCGTTCACGAAGAGCCGCTACGACAGCGCCCGTCGGGACGCATCCGCAAATCGGTCCTGCGACTGGTTGCTCTGAGCCTCATCTTTGTGACCGTCACCCTGACAGCCGTCTGGCTCGTCCGCACTAGCGGCGCACTTCTGATCCAACGCGGTGCGCCGCTGGGCCTTCAGGTCGCCGTTATCGGCCTGACGGGGCTGGTCGGTATGGCGGGTTCGATCCTGCTCGGCGTCTACCTAGGCGCCAGAATCGGGATCGGCACGGCCGCGGCACAGGAAACGTCATTCATCTGGTGGGTGATCAACCGGCTGCTTTTCTTCGCGGCCGCAGGCTCGGTGCAGGGGTTTACCCTCTACTTTCTCCGTGACGTCCACCATGTCCCCAACGTGGCCACCATAACGACCGTGCTGTTGATCGCCGTGGCAGGCTTTCTGATCTTTTCCGCGCTGGGTGGCGGCTATCTAGCCGACCGGCTGGGACACAGACGACTGGTAGCCTGGTCCAGCCTGATTGCCGCTGTGGGCACATTCCTGCTGCTTCTCGCCCCCAATCTCTCCCTGGTCCTCGTCAGCGGGTGCATCATCGGCATCGGAACCGGAGCCTTTATGTCCACCAACTGGGCTTTGGGCACCGATCTAGTTCCAGCCCAAGAAGCGGGCCGATACCTGGGCATCGCCAACCTGGCCGGGGCAGGCGCGGGCATCGTTGGCGCGGGCATCGGCGGGCCGATGGCCGATCTGTTTAACGCCCTCCAACCGGGTTTGGGCTATGCGGTCATCTTTGCCATCTATGGCCTGCTTTTTGTCCTGTCGGCAATCACCCTCACGCAAGTAAAGAAGACCGTCGTTTGTCGCTCATGACAAAGTCGGTTATAATACGGGTCGCTCAACCAATATAAGACATGGTTTGCATAGAATACATAGCAAGAGCATGATCGGGACCATTCTAAGCAATCGCTACAAGATCATCAAAAA
>JASFTJ010000495.1:0-3122 GCA_050053615.1 Anaerolineae bacterium
CACTGTGTTGGAAAAATACGGAACGTGGGGTGGTCAGGCGGCGACCCTTCCCCTCCTGGGTCCCCGTATCGAATACTTTTATCATCATCTTTTTGGGAGCGACACCCACATTCTCGGCTTGATGGACGAACTGGGTATTGGCGATCAGTTGCGTTGGATCGAGTCGAAGGTGGGGCTCTTTTATGATGGCCAGATCTATGACTTTGTCACTCCCTTCGACCTTCTCAGTTTCAGGCCGCTCAATCCTGTCGATCGCGTCAGGCTGGGGCTGATGTACCTGTATCTCCATCGGGTGGATGATTGGCGGCGTCTGGAGCAGGTCACGGCCCGCGATTGGATTCTGCGCTACATGGGTCAGGGGATCTATGACAAAGTCTGGGGGCCGTTGCTGCGCGGCAAATTCGGCGAGATGGCCGATCAGGTGAGCATGACCTGGCTATGGGGCAAGATCAAGGTCCGGGGGAGCTCGCGTCAGGGGGCCACAGCCAAAGAGAAACTGGCCTATCCACTGGGCAGTTTCGAGACCATCACCCAGGCGTTGGTGGATCGCCTGCGGGCCGGCGACGCTGACCTACGCCTCAATCAGGAGGTGACTGGCCTCGTAACCGATCCCGAGGATGCGCGCCGCGTGACAGGCGTGGTGACCAAGAAGGAGACGATCCCCTTCGACGCGGTCATTGCCACCGTGCCGGGCTATAATCTGCTAGAGATCGCTCCGCCGACGCTGGAGGGGCCTTATGCCGAACAACTGCGCTCGGTGCGCTATCAGGCGGCCCTGGTGTTGCTTCTGGTCAGCAAGCACAGTCTCAGCCGCATTTACTGGATGAACATCGCCGACCGGACCATGCCCTTTGTGGGCGTCATCGAACACACCAACTATGTGCCGCCCAGCGAGTATCAGGATCGTCACCTGATCTATGTCTCCAACTACCTGGAGCGGGACGATCCGCGCTACCGCATGAGAGCCAGCGACTTGTTCGAGCTCTATGCCCCGTACCTAAAGCGCATCAATCCCGCCTTTGACACGGACTGGATCGAAAAAAAGATTGTGCTTCGAGCCGAGGCAGGCCAGCCGGTGATCACCTGCAATTATTCACAGCGCGTCCCTGACCATCGCACACCGCTGAGAGGGCTCTACTTGGCCAACACCTTGCAGATTTACCCCGAAGACCGTGGGACGAACTACAGCGTGCGCCTGGGCCGGACGATCGGCCGGATCGTGGACGAGGATCTGACGCGCCAAGCGTAAGCAGATGACAGAGCACGCTCGCCCCGGATCTTTGGGTGTTATCCACCGCTGGGTACCGACCCTGTTGTTGAGCGGGCTGGTCCTGTTCCACGGCGTCGCCAATTGGATATGGCTTAGCAAGAACCTCATGACCCGTGGCTGGGACCGCATCGGGTCTTTGATCAATAGCCTCTACTACTACGATACGCTCACCCCCCTCAATTGGCAGGCCGTGTTCAAGGCCATGGTTCAAGACGAGTACCGGCCGCCGCTCTTTGGCTTTTCTATGGCGCTCATGTACAAGCTCTTTGACCTGTCGAGCGACGTGGCGGTCATGGTCAACATAGTCTACCTGGTCGTTCTCCTGGTGGCTGCTTATGGCCTCGGTGCCAGGCTGGGGGGGCGGCGCATGGGCATGTTGAGCGCGGTCCTAGTCTCCCTCCTGCCACTTGTGTTCGCCATGTCCCGTTACTCCTATTTCGAGTTTGCGCTTGCCGCCCTGACCCTGCTCAGCATCTACTTGCTCTTGACCAGTGAGCGCTTCCAGAACCGGCGGAACTCGCTTCTGCTGGGCGTGGCCCTGGGGCTGGGCGCTCTGCTCAAGCGCACCTTTCCTATCTTTGTCGTCGGTGCCCTGCTGGTGGTTATCCTCCAGGCGGGGTTGCCCCGCAAGTTCTGGTCGCGCTTGCGGGGGGGATTGCGCGCCCCGCGCTGGCGAGACGTGGGCTTGGCCCTGGGGGGCGGGTTGTTGTTGGCCGGGCTGTGGTGCCTCCCCAATTGGGACACGGCCCAGACCCTGACAGGCGGAGTGTGGCTCTTTCCCGTGTGGTGGGCGCTGGCAGCCGTCGCCATCTTTTTCCTGTTGCAGCCCTCCAGCCCTGAGACTAACGCGCTGGTTGCGGGCACAGTGGCTGTGACCATCGCTTCAGTCTGGTATCTGCCCCATGGCATCAAGTTTGTGAAGCAGATCCTGTGGCTGGCCTGGGGAGTCGAGGACCCTCGGGGGCGCACTGTGGACCTGCTCAGCCCAAGTACGTACACCGCCTATTTGCACAGCATCGTCTGGGCCGTGTCCCTTGTCTTGCTGGCCCTGCTGGCTCTGGCCGCAGTTCTGCACCTGGTCCACTGGTTCCGGGGGCGGCAGCGCGACGGTCGGTTTGCCCGCGGGCTGAACTCCAACTGGTGGGTGGTCTGGGTCTCCGTGCTGGTCCCCTACCTCATTCTGTCCACGTCGATCTATAAAGAAGATCGGGCCATCACCCCGGTCTTGCCGTTCTTGGGCGTCATCCTGGCGGCGGCGCTGCTGAACCTGCCCTGGCGGCGTCTACGTTTCATCTTGGTTGCCGTGACCCTTGGGTTTGGCCTGGTCCAGTTTTTTGCCATCTCGTTTACCGAGGCCCACGGGCTGGTCGAACCGACCCTTTTCAGCGAGCCGGTGCTGGGTCAGACCGGGCTTTTTACCCAGGGGCCCTACCTGGAACTGCCAGACTCGGGCCTAAACGATCCCGGCTACTATATCGCCGGAGACGTGCTGACGCGGGTGGAAGCGACCCGCCAGGAACGCGGCTGGGACGACATCTCGCTGGGTGTGCTGGCCGGCAGCAGCCACGTGCATGTGGGCATGTTTGTCTACGAGCAACTGCTGCGCAACCTCGCCATCCAACTCGAAAGCCCCGTGCAGACCTATCCCGCCGAAGCGCCCTACTCGATGGCCTTCCGCTACGACTATGCACTGGTGCTGAAAAAAGGCAGTCGCGGCAAGGCCATGCGTCAGGCGGCAAACCTCATCCTGAACGAGCGGCGCGTGCTGTTCGAGACGGCCTTTGCACTGGAAAAGGTTTACACCCTTCCCGATGGTGACGAAGCCTATCTGTTCTGCAGGCGTTTCCGTTCG
>JASFTJ010000496.1:0-3110 GCA_050053615.1 Anaerolineae bacterium
CCGGTGGTAGTGATCCAGGGCGGGTCTCCGCAGGCGCTGCCGTCGGGGCCGCAGGCGGGCTACTGGCCCGGGACGCCACCCGGGCCAGCGGTCCAGCGCCAGTTCCACGTCGTCGGCGGAGACGACCTTTTGCTAGAGGATGAAAGGCATCGATGACTGCCCTGAGGGAAGGGCAGTCGAAGGAAAACGGGCGCCGTACCCCCTTCTCCTGGTGAAAAGACCCTTTCTTCAGCGGAGACATTGATACGGTAGCTCCGCACTTGACCGTGGTGACTGGCAATGGGTCATTCTATCGCCCAGCTAGGCCATGCATGTGGGGCCGGATTGGAATCCGGCCACAACCTGGCGGGTTAGAAACCCGCCCTACTCGTCGACCACAGATTAATGGGGAGCTAGCATTGATACAGCAAAAGGGTCCGAGAGGACGATTGTCGTATCTCGGACCCTTCAGGCCTTTTACAGCCTTTCTCCTATTTGCTTCTGACTTTGATCACCTTGGGCCGGACTTCCTCGGCTTTCGGGATCGTGAGCGTTAGGATGCCCTTCTCAAAGACGGCCTCGGACTGCTCGGCCTGGACCGGCACATTCAGGGTCAGGGTCCGGCCAAAGGGACCGTAGCGACGCTCCTGGATGTGGTATTCGACATTTTCCAGTGGCGCTTTGGTCTCGCCCTTGATGCTGAGCGTCTCGCCTTCGATGGTGATCTCGACGTCTTCGGGGTCCAACCCCGGTACGGCCGCCTGAACGACCAGCTCATTGGCAGTCGAGTAAACATCTAGCGGCAGCGTGGCCATGCGCTCGCTCCGGCGCCAGCCAGTCCCCGGGCGGTCCCACGCATCATCAAAAAGCCGATCCATCGCTTGCTGCATGGTGACCAGATCGGTGATTGGATCCCAACTCCTTCTCCGTGTCATTCTTGCACCTCCTTGTCTCTAGTCTCCAGGGTCGATCACAGGCAGGATAATACCAGTTGCCGAATAAAGTATCATGAATCAGCGAGCGCTTGCTGGTTGAGCAGACAAAGGACCGTATCGAAACCAAGGGTATCATCCATGGGCGCAAAACGTACAGCAACGCTTGGTTTCGATACGCTGCTCGCTATTTGCTTGCAGCTACTCAACCGGCGCTTCACTTTTGATTCACGGTGTTTGAATGGACAGTTGGTATAAGCTGCCTGCCTTTGATTATGGTTAGTGGCAGATTCTCACGCCACTGTTTGTGGCGCATCGTTTGCCGGTTTGCAGTCGCTACTTGGTTTTGACTTTGATGCTCTTCGGCTTGACTTCTTCCGCCTTGGGGAAGCTCAACATCAAGACGCCATCGCTGTAGTCGGCCTTGGCCTTGTCGGCTTCCAGACCGCCCGGCAGAGTCACAGAGCGGCAGTACGAACCGAAGCGGCGCTCTCGGCGCAAATAGTTCTCGCGCTTGACCTCTTCCTCTTTCTTGGTCTCGGCGCGGATGGTCAGAGTGTCACCGGTGACCGAAACTTCAATGTCCTCGGCTGTGACGCCGGGGATAGCGGTCTTGACTACGACGTTCTCATCGGTCTCGTACATGTCCACGGCCAACGCCCCCTCGCCCCATGGTCCAAAGGGCACAGGTGCGCGGAGCATGCCTTCCTCGAACATCCGATCCATCGCGTCTCGAATGGTCGAAGGCCACATCAGGTCACTAATCGGTTGCCATCGAACAATACTAGCCATTTCGATACCTCCTCACATAGTTCTAGAATTCTGTCTCAGAATCACGCGTATATTCTAACAACCGATTGTTAGATAAATGTTGGAGAAACGTTAGAGATGTGTTAGACTTCTTGTCGACATCTTGGTGAGGCGTCGACGGGGGTTTGCGCGTCATGGAATACACAACTTTGCCTTTACTCCGGCACGGGGTATAATACCCGCTCGATGAATACTCAAATGGATCCGCAGCAGTCCAGTTCGCAACGCCTAGCCAACCAGGTGTTGTGGGCTTTGGCCCTGGCAGCACTGCTCTATCTGGTGGGTCTGACGATTTGGTTGGGGGTCACAGGTCTGGGTTTCCCGTACCAGCTCGACTATGGAGAGGGATTTCTCCTCCACTTTGTTAAGGAATGGCTGCAGGGCCGACCCATCTACAGGGCCATTGGAGTGTATCCCTACATTACCTCCAATTATCCACCGCTGACCATGATCCTGGCGTTGGCGCTGACGCCGATCTTGGGCGTCACCTATGCCGCCGGCCGGCTGTGGACGCTGCTGGCGATTTTGGCCGTGGCTGCCATCATCCTTGGCTGGGTGCGTCGGGCGAGTGGGCGCTGGTTGCCATCCCTCGCGGCCGCGCTGGTTGTGATTGGGTCGCCGTACATCTATCACTGGGCGCCTCTTTTTCGGGTGGACCTTCTCGGGCTGGCGCTGACACTGGGGGGATTGTACGCTGTCTGGCGTGGTGTGGAGTCGGATCGCCCGCGCTTGCTCTGGCTGGCAATGGTGCTGTTTGTGGCAGCGCTCTATACCAAGCAGTCGTTTCTCTTTGCCCCGGCGGCGGCTTTGGCCTACCTCTTTTTCTTGGTCGATCGGGGACAGGCGGTCAAGCTGGCGGCAGCGATGGGGGCGCTGGGCGGCGGCCTCTTTTTGGTGGTCAATGCCCTCACCGGCGGCGGTTTCTGGGAGGGGCTGGTCGTCAGCAACGTCAACCCCTTCCTCTGGGATGAATTCTGGGCGCAACAGGTTGACTTTTTCACCACGTTTGCCATCCTCGGCTTGCTGACAGTCTGGTATCTGGTCAGCAAGTTCCTGCTGGAGAGGACAGTTCCCCTCCGAACAAAGTTGAGTCCTCTGGACTTCTACCTGCTGGCGGCGCTGCTTAGCCTGGGATTGGCCGGGAAGGCCGGCGCCTGGGAGAACTATTTTTTTGAGGCGCTGGTTGCCTTCGCGCTCTGTGCTGGGCTGGGGTTGGTCTGGTTGCGCCGATATGCAAACCGGCTCTACTGGATTCTGGCCCCTTTGCTGATGCTGGCCCAAGTGGCGCTGATGTGGCACACGCCCCGCCTCGCCGAACGCTATCTGCAACTAACCCGGCAGTCCAATGAGGCCATGGCCCCCATCCTTGCTAACACGCCCGATCCCATC
>JASFTJ010000497.1:0-3109 GCA_050053615.1 Anaerolineae bacterium
TGCGATGTACGGTGTCCAAGACGTGGCGCCGCCCAGCCCCGAACCGCCACCTCCTCCGCCACCTCCTCCTCCGCCGCCACCGCCCGACGGATGCACCGCTTGGCTCCGCAAACTCTTGGGCGGATCGTAGCGGTCGAGCGTGATGTGTGACCACGCACCGCCCGCAGGGAGATGATCGTGCGGACCTTCCATGACCAAGAACAGGCCATCCGCGTCGCGGTAGACGAGGCATTTGCCATTGCGCTGCCGGGCAATCCCACGACGGGCTATACCTGGGAGGCGGATGCAGACGATCGATGCCTGGAGCTGGTCGATCGCGTATTCGAACCCGGGAGCGAGGGCGTCGGGGCCGGGGGACACGAAGTATTCCGATTCCGTGCGCTCGCCGCTGCTGACAAGACCGAAATCGGCTTCGAGTACAAGCGACCGTGGGACGCAAGCGCCCGCGACACAAAGCGCTTCCGGGTGGTAATCAGATGAGAGACTGGACCAGTCTTGGAGACTGGTCCAGTCTGCTTTCATCCGTAAGGCTCCGCCAGGACAGCCTCCCTGGCCTGCAGGGGGATCGGGTCGCTGGCCTGGATCGCGGCCATCCGGCCGTGGAACTTGGGTAATATCTCGCCAATATAGACACGGGCCAGTTCCCGCTTCCGCTCCGCTGTACGCGCATCCCGCAGTGCCAGCCAGGAGGTGAGCACATAGACCGCCATGTCGGCCAGGTCCACGGCATAGTAGTCAACCAGTGCCCGGTCATCCTGCTCCTTCATGTGGTCAATGGAGCGACCGAGCAGTGCGGTGGCCTCGTCCAATTGGCTCTTGAGCCCGGCCAGAACGGGGTCATAGTCTTCAGCAGCCCATTCGTCGAATAGATCATCCAGGGCGTGGCCCAACAGCCCCCCTGTGGCAGCTACGATCTGAAGCTGGCTGGTGCCCTCATAGATATTGGTCACGCGGATGTCGCGGAAGTGCCGCTCCACGTTGAATTCGCGCATGTAACCGGCGCCGCCGTGAATCTGCATGGCCTGATAGCAAACTCGATTACCCATCTCGGTGGCGTGGTATTTGACCAAGGGGGTCAGCACGGCTGCCATGCGGTCAGCCTGCTTGAGTCTCTTTCGACCTTCGGAATCAAGCTTCCCCTGGGCTTTCAGTCGATCATACGCCTTTTTCAGGTCCACCCAGCGCCCCGTCTCGTAGACAAGCGTCCGCGTGGCTTCGATCTCGCCACGCATCGAGAGCAACATGCGGAACACCGCCGGGATATTGTCGATGGACTTTCCAAACTGAACGCGCTTCTGAGCATACTGGTACGCCTCTCGGTAGGCAGCCTCGGCGATGCCCACCGCTTGGGCCGCGACTGCGATCCGAGCGCCGTTCATCAGGGCCCAAGTGTAGCGGATCAGCCCATAGCGGCGCTTGCCCACCAGACGCGCAGGTGTATCGCAGAATTGCAGTTCGCAGGTGGGCGAGGCGTGGAGCCCCATCTTGTTCTCAATGCGGCGCACGCGCACCGTTTCGTCGGCCTCTACCTCAAACAGGGAGAGTCCCCGAGCATCGGTAGAGTTCTCTTCAGAGCGGGCCAACACCAGCAGAATATCTGCGCAGCCGTTGGTGATAAAGCGTTTCACACCATTGAGCCGCCATGTGCCGACCGCCTCGTCGTAGGTGGCGCGGGTCTGTACGGCGCCCAAGTCAGAACCGGCGTCCGGTTCGGTGAGCGCCATGGCCCCGGTCACTTCGCCCCGGGCGAAGCGGGGCAGGATGCGGGTCTTCATCTCCTCGTCGCCATACTCGGCGATGGTGGCGGAAATCTCTTGCAGGCCGAAAATACTCATCAGCCCTGGATCGGCGCGGGAGACGATCTCGATCATCATCTGCAAGATTGTCTCCGGCAGGTTCAGCCCGCTGTACTCCCAAGGCAGCATGGCGCCCATCAACTCCGCCTGGCGCAACAACTCTAGTCCTTCCCGAGTCGCCGCCGCGTAGGTAACCTCGCCATCCTCGAACTGTGCGCCCTGTTCGTCGGCCTCGGCCGCTCGCGGGGCAATGTGGTTAGCACAGATATCACCCAAAACACTCAACAACAACCGGTAGTTATCTACCGCGTCGGCATAGTTGCGCGGCGCGCCGGGATAGTCATACTGATAGCGGTAGCTGTCCTCCAAGATCTCGACGACCTCCTCCAGATCGAGGCGCTCCAGTTTCTGCTGCAAATCGGGGTTGTCCGTGAAAAAGTTCTCCGTCATGCACGTCTCCTCGTAGGGTGAGTTTCAAATCCACGCTACAGTCGTTGACCGTTCTCGCGATAGGTGCGGATCATCCGGGGGATGACCGTCCGCAGATCGCCCACAATCTTGTAGTGGGCGATCTCAAAGATGGGGGCGTTGGGATCGGTGTTGATGGCGATGATCTTGTTCGACTGGTCCATCCCGGCGCGATGCTGCACCGCGCCCGAGATGCCGCAGGCGATGTACAGCCGTGGCCGCACGGTGACGCCGGTCTGCCCCACCTGGTGTTCTGCCGAGATAAAGCCAGCATCCACGGCCGCGCGGGAGGCAGCCACCTCCCCGCCGAGCACCTCGGCCAGGTCCTGAATGAGGCGAAAACCCTCTTTGCTCCCCACGCCCATACCGCCCGCGACAATGACCTGGGCGCTCTTTAAATCCACGCTGGGGAGTCGCATCTCTCGCTTTAGCACCCGCAATGCCAGATCGCGGCTATTGATCCGGGACTCGATGCGTTCGACCACACCCTGGCGCGACACGTCGGGCTGGCCCAGCTTCATCACGCCTTCGCGCACGGTCGCCATCTGGGGATGCATCTCCGGATTGACGATGGTCGCAATGATGTTCCCGCCAAAGGCAGGCCGAATTTGATGCAGCAGGTCCTTGTACGCCTTACCTCGGCGCTCAAAGTCGCCGATCTGAAGGTCAGTGCAGTCAGCGGTTAGGCCTGCCGAGACAGCGCTGGCAATGCGCGGCGCCAGATCGCGTCCGACCGGCGTGGCGCCCAACAAAAAGATGTATGGCCGACGCTCCTGCACCAAGTCAATGGCGACTCGGGCGTAGGGCAGGGTGCGGTAGACGGCCAGTTTGGGGTGCTCGGCCAG
>JASFTJ010000498.1:0-3106 GCA_050053615.1 Anaerolineae bacterium
GTCGTATCGGAAAGTGCTTTCTCGCTCCAAGTCCCGTCTCGGGGCGGACGCCCCCGGGACGGGGGCTAGAGCCGCCCTGGGCGGAAGGGGCGGGATTGTCTCGCCGGGCCGCCAACCATCGGGCCACAGCTCAGCCCCCTTTGACGCCTGTGACTGCGCCGGTGATCTTGGTCACGTCAAAGTGACCCTGGCAAGCGATGACCGCCTCGGTTTCGGCCCGCACAAAGTCGACGACGGCTTGCCACTCGGCATCTGTGTGGTCCGGGTGCATCGACAGGGCGCGGGCGCTGACAAAATAGTCCATAAGGGGTTGAGCGGAAGGGAAGCGCAACGTGCCGGGCAAGGTGTGTACTTGCACCTGGTCGATGTGTGGGGCCAGCAGGCCCGGTGCGTTTTCCAGCGAGAAACGGTCTGTGAGCTTGGCAGACTGGACCATGGCCGGGAAGCGGGTAGCTGCTCGCTCGAGCAGGGCTCGGTACTCGGCCATGGTGTGGGCGCCGTTGGTCGTGGCCAAAAAGCGGCCACCGGGGCGCAGCACGCGGGCAGTCTCGACGATTGCCCGGTCGATGTCGGGCACGTGGTAGAGCATGTGGCAGGCCATCACCACGTCAAAGCTGGCGTCGGGAAAGGGCAGCGCCTGGGCGTCCGCGGCGAACCATTGAACGGCCAGGCCGGCGGACGCGGCGCGGGCCTCGGCAATCATGCCCGCCGAGAGGTCACAACCGACAAGAGAGTCCCAGCCCTCGTGCTCGCGGGCCATCTCGCACAACAGGTCGCCCGGCCCACAGCCAACATCCAGCACTCGCTCGTTGCCGCGCCACGGCAACCGCTCCAGTGTCCAGCGGTCAAAGTCCACCGGGTCCACGGTGTAGAGCTGATGCGTGCAGCGGCGTACGTCCAGGTGGGTGTCGTCGGCGTAGGCTTCTTGACGCAATACGTCTGGATCCTGCCCAGGCTGAATGCTCATGATCACCTTCAGGCGTAGGATAGCTGGGGTTGGGCGTTTTGTCAAGAACGACAGACGGGCGAAGGGGGACTGTTGCCCGTGATTGACACGCGGCTTTGGAACGGCTATAATGGGCGGCGGGGAGGCGGGGAGATGCCGACAGAGCTGACGCCAACAGAATGGGACGAGCAATTCTCCCGCCAGGCCGGGTGGACGCGGCCTGTGCGGGCGCACCTCTACCGGCGGGCCAACCTGTTGCGCGCCGAGCGCGTGCTCGATGTGGGCAGCGGCACCGGCGCCGTGACCGAGGAATTGGCGGCGCGGACACAGGGACAGGTCGTCGGCGTGGACATCGACCCGGCCATGGTCGCCTACGCGCGTCAGCGGGGCGGCCGGGCCGAATACCGCCTGGGCGATGCCCACGATCTGCCCTTTGGCAACGCAGGGTTTGACGTGACGGCCTGTCACTTCACGCTGATGTGGTGTCGCGACCCGGCCCAGGCCGCGGCCGAGATGGTCCGCGTGACCCGTCCGGGCGGGGCGGTGCTGATCTGTGCCGAGCCCGACTATGGTGGGCGGATCGATCACCCTAACCTACCCCTCGGTCGCTGGCAGGTGGAGGCATTGCGCCGCGAGGGAGCCGATCCTTGTTTGGGGCGCAAACTGCGAGGTCTGTTTGCCCTGCCGGGTGTTCGCCGGACAGACGCGGGGGTGATTCCCGGACTTTGGGACTTGGCCAAGTTACGCATCGAGTTCGAGGCGGAGTGGGCGCTATGGGAACGCTCGCTGGCGGGCATAGCGCCGCCCGAAGAGCTGGCTCGTGTCAAAGCGGCTGACCTGACGGCCATCGAATCGGGGGAGCGGCTGGCCTTTTTGCCGGTCTTTTACGCGATGGTGCGACTCTGATCACCCCTCGGTGAGCTGCTCATCGTGGCCATGATTCTTTTAGGCCCCTGTGCTGCCATAATAGTCCCCCTGTTGAGCGCTGAGAGGAATTTGGAGAGTGCTGACTGGCCCTCTCCCTCCCACGCTACCAACACGTTAGAGGGAGACGAGAATCCGAGTTCTAACGAAACTCTAACACTCTTCTAGTACGTGTCTAACAAAGATCGACTACAATACCAGTGTATCATGATGGATAGGGGGTGGAGCCTTTTGTAATGCAATCAGAATCGAGATGCGCCAACTGCGGGATTGTCATTCGTTGGCAGTCGACCGTCGTAGATGGCCAAAGGTATTGCTGCCCGGGTTGTGCTCAAGGTGGGCCTTGTGAGTGCGATTACGACAATCTGCCCCGCCGGGGCAAGATGCAGGCCATAGTACTCCAGAAGGCTCAAAACCCACAGCCGAATGAACCCGATTAGCTCGGTGAATTCGAGGCACAGCTGACAGACAGTGTCAGAGTCCAGTCAGCAGCCCGACTTGTGGACGATGACATCCTGTGCTATGATCGGATCGACTTTACTAGAAGTGAGGTAGAGACTCTATGCTCTGGGATCCTAGATATTTTATTTTTGCATTGCCAGCCCTGTTGCTGGCTTTTTATGCCCAATTGCGGGTCAAATCGGCCTATAATCGCTATAGTCGGAAGCAGAATGGCCGAGGCCTCAGCGGCTACGAGGCAGCTCGCATCCTGCTACGCAGCGCTGGGTTGGACCATATTCGTGTGGATGAGGTGCCTGGACGGCTCAGCGACCACTACGATCCGCGCAAAAAGGAGCTTCGTCTTTCGCAGGGCGTAGCTCGCAGCCGTTCGGTGGCCGCGCTGGGCATTGTGGCTCATGAGGTCGGCCACGCCGTGCAGGACGCGGCCAACTATGCGCCGCTCCGGGTGCGGTCGGGACTGGTGCCGGCCGTGCAGCTTGGTTCGTGGCTGGGACCGATCATCTTTTTCGTTGGCATGCTCTTGTCCGGAGCGACCGGTTCGACGACCATCGCCTGGATCGGCGTGTTTCTCTTTGCCGGGACAGCGGTGTTTGCCCTCGTTACGCTGCCGGTGGAGTTCAACGCCAGCAATCGAGCCATCCAGCTGCTGCGTAGCTATCAACTGGCCGATGGCCGGGAATTGCAAGAGACCAAGCAGGTGCTCAACGCGGCGGCGCTGACCTATGTGGCGGCGTTGGCGCAGGCGCTCTCCACGTTGCTCTACTATGTCTTTCT
>JASFTJ010000499.1:0-3097 GCA_050053615.1 Anaerolineae bacterium
TATCGCTCCTCCGACCACGACCCGGTGATCGTCGAGGTGGAGCTCGGTGGAGAGCGGATCTATCTGCCGGTGGTGATGCGGGGGTATGCGCTGCCGTGATCCGCAGATTGGGCGCGGTGCAATGCAGAGCCGCTCAGCCGGTCCGCTGCTACAGGCTGGGCAGCAAAGCTCTTCACCATTTCTAGGAATTCCGCGAGCGTATCACGCTGGGGACAAGGGGGTAGGGAGATCGGGCGATCCGGTCCGTCATGAGGGCCTGAGAGGAGCAAGTCGTTCGGGATAATGAAAGTGCCAACCTCCTGGAAGTGGGGTACACTGTACCCGACACAATGCACCGACAGGAGGTTAGCAGATGCAGTGTAGCACAGGATGGCGATACCGTCAAAGGCAGTGGCTGGGGCTGGTGCACATCGTGGTGGTATTGGCGGTGCTACTGATGGCAGCGAGGGGGGAGCACCTGGGTAGCTGGGCAGGAATGGTGTGCCGTCGCGCACGCCCCATCGAGGTATGGCGTCCACGGTGCGAAAGAAAGGCGGAGCGTCAGGCATCGTGCTGGGGTGGGGCATGGAGGTGGATGCGACGCAGCTGGGTGGTGGTGGCGATCCGCAGCGAGGTGCTGCTTGGGTGGACGGTGCTGGCCAGTCTACCGGAATGGAGGTGGCTGTGCTTGTTGCCGTGGCTCGAGTGGCTGTGGAAGGGCATAGGCATTGCCTGGCCGAACCTCAGACGAGGGCTGCTCTACAGCGGGCTGAGCCGGCTTGTGGAAGCGACCTATCGCCTGGCGTTCATCGGGCTGGGGGCAAGCGCGCTGGTGCAAGGGGGCCGCGTTGTGCGAAGAGGGGGTGCGTACGCGCCCTCCCTGGCGCTGGGCAGTGTCGGCAGTGCGTCCAGCGTCGAGGTAGAGCAGGATGAGGAAGGCATCTACCACATCCACTTGCGGGGCGAATTTGAGCTGTCTATCGACGGCGCAGTGGCCTTTTACGTACGCATGCTGATCCTCTTTCTGGAACAGTTGGAGGTCCCAGGAGAGACACGCGGCAGTCGGCGCACGCGAGACGGGCGCACCCCCTTTGTGCGGCAGCAGCAGTTGGCGGCCTGGTTTGACGTCCGCCAGCCGGTGATCAGTCGCTGGATGGGCTATTGGCTGGACCAGGATTGGCGGCGTCTGCTCAGTCAACAAGCACCTGAGGTGCTGACCCTGGAACGCCAACAGCGGATCATCGACACCTGGGTCCAGTTTCCGTGGTGGGGTGTGGGGCGGGTGTGGAACCATCTCCGCGCACAGGGCATGGAGGTGACGCGCAGCCAGGTGCAGCAAGCGGCGCGGGAGAGCGGCTGGTCAGTGCTCCGGCGGCGCCTGCACCACGTCTACCTCATCACTGCCGATTCCTTTCGCCCGCGCGATGCGTGGCTGGTGGGCCAACTGCTGGCCCTGGTGCAGACCCTGGTCGGGCAGCTGGAAGAGAGGCAGGCACTGCCTCCCGAACAGCGGATGGCGTGGTGCAAAGTGCAAGCGTTGGCCCAGGAGGTCGGGGCACGTCCTGCCGCGGCCCTGGCGCCCTTGCCCTGGGTGCTGCGGCTGGAACGCTTCCTCTTTGGTCACTGGGAACCGGTCTGTGACGAGACGGTGCGCTGCCTCTACTGCAGGACCACGGACGTGTCGCGCAAGAGCCGCAAGGGGCGTCTGAAGCGCTATGTGGACGAGGCCGGACAGGAACAGCGCGTGATGGTCTATCGCTATTACTGTCACAACCCGGCCTGCCGTTACAAGAGCTTTACCAACTTGCCCCCCAACTTGATCCCCTATTCCAAGTGGACCCTCCAGCACCACCTCGCCGCCCTGCAGCTCTACGAGAGCTCACGCACCATCTATCGCCGCACGGCCCAATGGCTGGGCGTGAGCAAGATGACCGCCTACCGCTGGGTGAGTGCGTTCGGGGGTCAGCTCTTGCCCGTCTCCGCGCTCTTTGGCGTGGTGCGCTCCAGCGGCGTGGTGGGCATCGATGAGAAGTACGTCCGCGTCCCGCACAACGACAAGCCCCCCGCCAAGATGAAGAACTGGATGTACGTCTATGTGGCCGTGGACAGCTACAGCTATGACCTGTTACATATCGCGATCTATCCCTACAACGGCAAGCAGAGCGCCACTGCTTTTCTCCTGGCCCTGCGTGCCAAGGGCTACCACCCCCGCGTGGTAGTCACCGACCTGCGCCTCGACTATGGACCGCTGCTGGCCCAGGTCTTCCCCAAAGCCACCCACCACGAATGCATCTTTCACGCCCTCTGTCAGGCACACCGACATCTCCGCCAGGCATACCAGGCCGCCGAGGAGACGGCCCATCCAGACCTCGATGCGCTGCGGGAGGCGGTCGATGTCCTGTGGGATACCCCCTGCAAGCGCACCGCGCAGCGTCGCTATGACAGGCTGATGGCAAAGCGGGAGAAGCTGGTCGCCCGCACGCCCCAGCTGGGCGCACTGTTTGACTTCCTGGAGCGACACTGGCCCACCTTGGTCAATGCCGTGGAAAGCAAGATCATCCCCACCACCAACAATGCGGCGGAACAGGTGATCCGGCTCTTTGCCCAGCACTACAAGACCTTCTGCGGCTTCCAACACATCGCTTCAGCACAATGCTACCTGGCCGTCTTTGAGAAGACCTATCGTTTCACGCCTTTCTCTGCAGATGCGCAGCCGCACCTTCGCGGCCGATGCCCGCTCGAGCTGGCCGGATATGACGTCCACAAACTGCCCATGGCTCAACTCTTTCGCGGCTTCACCCTACGCTGGTCAGATGCCGCCTTCAAGGAGCTTGTCCCCAATGTGTGACGGTCCCGAATTCCTTGACCCAGTGCCAACTCGTTTGTGCTATAATGGTATCAGCCGTGGGGTCCGGAATCCTTGACATCCTCTAGGCTCTTCACTTGTCCTCTGCTTGACTCGATTCGCTATCTACCTCCTGGTGTCCGACTGGTATCGCGTGGAACGCGTCGCGAGACGGGAGGGTCACGCGGCGGACCCCCATCCACTGGCCGAGGCGGATGACATGCGACCCTTTGGCCTGTCCAGATCGCTACTGGCATTTTCCTGACACCCTTG
>JASFTJ010000500.1:0-3095 GCA_050053615.1 Anaerolineae bacterium
CCGTGGGTCCGGAAACTCGGCGAAGGCATCCAGGACCCCAGCATCCAGTAGAAAACCCGCAAAGCCGTCCAGGAACCCTCGCGCCGCCGGCAAGATGCCGTCACATTCGCCTCTCTCCAAGGACTCGACCACTGCTTCACGGTTCAGCCTGAAAATGCGCCACTCTCGTTCGCGATCGGCCACTACTGCCCCTCCCTTCTACTCAGTCAGTAGCCTACACGATCCTGTCCATTCTGTAAAATCGGTGCTCCTGTTGCATCGGGGTAGCGCAGCAATTTCGTGCTCCTCGAGGTATTCTGTGGTCAAGGATGCATCGAGAGAGTGGAACAGGAGGGAGCGCATGGGGTTAGGGCGCCTGCGGTGGAGATTTTGGGGGCGTCAGGCACGCAGCAATTCGGTGCCGAGAGGGCAGCGAGTCGCGAGGCGTCTGTGGCGCAGAGCGATATCTGCGCAGGGATGGGGATTGCGTCATCCGTGGAGCCGTTGAGCAGGGAAGGGGAAAGGGTGCAGCGTGGTGTGGCGGCGAGGCAGGCAGGGGGCAGCGACCCGGCGGGGACGGTGTTCGAGCCGGGAAGGGACAATGTGTGTTGTGAGCGGGCCTTACGGATCGAGCAATGTTGCCTGCTGGACGAGACGGCCCAAGGTACGCAGGTTGACGACCAGATCGGCGAACGTGACGTCAGCTGTCGCGCCGTCCAAGCCATAGGACCAGATGCGTTTCAGGCCCAGTGCGGTTAGCTGACTGTTGCGGCCCTCGACGGCGTTCTTGCGGGGACCATAATGCGCCTTCCACAAGGCAGAGCGGTAGGGATAGAGTCGTGCCAGGCGCGCGTGGCGCGTCCCGTCAGGATGGGTAAAGGCACGACCGACGTGCGTGACCATCCCCAGCGGGTGGTTGGGGTCACGGAAAGGGCAGTCTGCATCCTCTGGCTTGGGTGGCGACTGCCGTCTGCAGACTTGGCGACAGACCCAACAGGCACGTAGGCGCTGGTAGTCGATCCCGTTGAAGGCCATGGGGTAGCCGTGGGCGCACAGCGGATGACCATGCTTGTCGTAGCCACGGAGCGTACAGGCGTCCTCCTCCTTGTCTGTGGGGTCGTGCCGGATGGCGACGACGGGGATCACGCCGGCCTCGTAGAGCGGATCGAGGCAGTGCTTGTAGCCCACGGCCGCATCGGCGACGAGTTCGCCGATCGACAGACCGGGCAAACGCGCCTTGAGGTGCGCAAAGTCGCCGGGCAGGATGGTTTGCTCGGCGGTGTTGGCTGGGTGCACCGTGGTATAGGCCGTCCAGGAGACGTGGAGTTCGTCGTCACGCAGGACCTGGGCATAGCTGAGGTAGCCATAGACGTCTCGTGCTCGTGTGGTATCCTCTTCCCCCTCCTGATTGGTGCCGCTGTAGTGGATCAACCGCGCCTGAGGATCCCGTGGTGTGGTGAAGCGACAACGTTCCACGCACGCTTCTGCCGTACAGTCACAGCCCTCGAACCCCTTGTCCTTGGCCGGACACGGACGGGGCTGTTGTGCTGAGGTCGGCTGGTAGCAGGTCTCGGTCACCTGACCACAGCGCATGGTCGAATGAGCCTCGTGCAGCATGCCGTCGGCACAGTCGGGCAGTCCCCGGCGAGCATGCGCGGGCAGCAGTCCTGCCGCCTGCAGCAGGGAGATGAAGCGTGGGCATAGGTCGCGCTCAAAGCTGGGGCCGAGGCCCTTGTAGAAGGTACGCATCGTAGAGGGTGCGGGGATGTCGCCCCCGACGAAGCCAAACAGCTCACGCCAACAGCCTCCTTCCGGCCCGACCAGGGTCTTGTACAGCTTCTCCCAGCCCAGTCCCTTGTGCCAGCGCAGCAGGCAGCACAGGAACAGCGAGACCGGGTCGTAGGGGGTTTGTCCAGCAGCATTGAGGGCGATCCCGGTCTGGCTGACCAGTTCGGCGCGCAGCGGCGTAAAGTCGATCAGCAGCAGCGCGACGTAGAACGGGCGCAGCACGGCCAGGTACTGCGCATCCTCCAGCGCCGTCCAGCCAGGATAACGATACCAACTGAGCGCGCGGAAGGAAAGCGGGGTAGGATCTCTGCTGGGAAAGGCAAGGGGTAGCTTGCTGTGCAAGGCCGACAGGGAGAAGGTCGTCCGCAAGCGTTCCACTTGGGCGCGCAGTTGCTGTGCGGTTTGCTCTCGGCGTGCGAGCTGCTCCTGTGCCTCTTGGTCTTCGGTGGAGAGTTTGCGTCGCAGCGTCATCGCCGCCTCCGCTGTGGACGCAGCGCCCGCAGGTAATCGGCGCGCCGGTTATACCCCAGTAGCGCACGCAGCCGTGCGCTGAATGCCGGGTGGCGCAGTTGGATCAATGCACGCTGCAGGTGGTAGTGCACGGCTTGGCGCGTGCAGCCCAGATGAGCGCCTAGTTGCGCCAACGTGCACCCACCCGCTCCATCCAGACCATAGTAGGTGCACACGACCCAGCACTGCTTGGCAGGCAGACGGGCCACCATGGCATGCAGCGCAACCCGCACTTCCCTGCTCCAGACCGCAAACCACAGATCGACGGCTGCCCGAGCAGGCAGTGACATAGGTACAGCACGCGCTTCCCTCGTCGCCTGTTGTACGCCTCGCCACAGCTGGCGGGCGATGGCCACGCTGGCATAGGTGGAAAACGCTGTCCCCCGCTGCAGATCATAGCCCAGGATGGCGCGCCACAGGCCAATGCGCCCCTCGTGCACGGCATCTGTGTAGGACAGGGGACCGCGCCACTGCTGGCGCACGATATAGTGCACCAGCCGCTCGTGACGTTCCATCAGTGTCGCGAGGGCCTCTACATCTCCAGCCTGCGCACGGCGAAACAGATTCGCCCTTTCCAAGGGGGTTGTGGTAGAATAAGACACGGCGTTTCTCCTTTCGGCTGTTCGCGGACACGATACAGTCAATGAAAGCAGAAACGCCGTTTCTTTGCCACAAAGCGGCCCGCCTATCCTGGCGGGCCGCTTCTATACCCTCACTGGGTTGTGCTCATCTACTGTGACATGGGTTGAGATCCCTCTCCAAGAATTGCTGCGCTATCCCCCTGGCTACTCGACAGCGCCCAGGGCTGGCCCGCGGTC
>JASFTJ010000501.1:0-3094 GCA_050053615.1 Anaerolineae bacterium
ACATCAAGGCCCAGGAAGCGTACCGCATCGGCCTGGTCAACAAAGTCGTGCCCGTGGGAACCGTGATCCGCGAGGCGAGGCGCTGGGCCAAGGTGCTCTCGATGTGGGGCGCGGTGGCCATGGATCACATCATCCAGGCGGTCAACGAGGGGCTGGGCATGCCACTGGAAGAGGGCCTGAAGCGCGAAGCCGACCTCTTTGCCCAACTCACCGACACCGAGGACATGCAAGAGGGCATCAGCGCCTTCCTTGAAAAGCGCCGGCCCAAGTTCCAGGATCGGTAGATTGGTGCGTTGGTAGATTGGTAGATTGGGAATTGGTAAATTGGGGCGTCCCGTCCCCAATTTACCAATCTACCGGTTTACCAGTTTACCAGCTTGCCAGTCCTCTCGCCGCGAGGAGGAACGGTTATGGACTTTCAACTCAGCGAAGACCAATTGATGTTCAAAAAGATGTTCGCCGACTTTTGCGCGAACGAGATCCGGCCCCAGGGCGAACACATTGACCAGTCGGAGAAGCCGCCGGTCGAGTTGCTGGACAAGGCGGTGGACCAGGGCTTCTGGGCGGCGCTGGTGCCCGAGGAGCTGGACGGCGCTGGCCTGGACACCTACACCTATATGCTCATGCTTGAGGAGCTGGCCCGGGCCGACCTGTCCACGGCGCTGATCCTGAGCGTGCATAATAGCCTGGTGGTCAGGCCCCTCCTCGACCACGGCAGCGACGACCAGAAGGACCGCTACCTGCAGGCACTGGCCTTTGGCGAGATGCTGGGCGCCTTTGCCCTGAGCGAAGCCACCGCCGGCTCGGACCCGTCGGGCCTGCGGATGACGGCGGCGCGCGAAAATGGCGACTATGTGCTCAACGGCAGCAAGGTCTGGGTGACGAACGGCGCGCTGGCGGGCCTCATCCTCACCTTTGCCAAGACGGACCAGCCTGCCCTGAGCGGAGCCGAAGGGGGCATCACGGCCTTCCTGGTGGAGGGCGAGACGCCCGGCCTCAAGGTCGGCTACCGGGAAAAGACGCTGGGCCTGCGGGGTGCGACGTGCAACACGCTCTATTTCGACGAGGTCCGCGTGCCGGCCGAGAACCGCCTGGGCGCCGAGGGAGCAGGACTAAAGATCGCCCTGGCCGCCCTCGATTACAGCCGCCTGGGCATGGGCGCCTTGGCGCTGGGCGGCGCCGAGCGCGCCCTGGAGGAAGCGGTCAAGTTTTCGCTGGAGCACATCCAGTTCGGCGTGCCCATCGCCCAAAAGCAGATCATCCAGAATTACGTCGCCGACGCCAAGGCTCAGATCGAGGCACTGCGCTGCCTGGTGGCTCACACCGCCTGGCTGGCCGACTCGGGCCAGGCGTATGGCCAACAGGCATCCATCGCCAAGCTTTTTGGCGCGCGCATAGCCTACGAAATCTGCGACAAGATGCTCCAGGTCCACGGCGGCTACGGCTATATGAAAGAGTACGCCATCGAGCGCTATTATCGTGACAGCCGCGCCCTGGAGATCATCGAAGGGACGAGCCAGATCCAGCAGTTCCTCATCGCCCGTGACCTCTACAGGGCGGAGGGGCTGGAGATCAGGCCATAGAAGGAGGCGGGATTATGGACTTTACCTTTCCCAAAGAGTATCAACTCTTCCGCCGCATGGTCCGCGAGTTCGTCGAGAACGAGGTGCGGCCCGTGGCCAAGGCCATCGACCGCGAGCACCGGGTGCCCCATGAGACGATCAAGAAAGCGGCCGAACTGGGCCTGATGGGCGTGCCCTTTCCCCAAAAGTACGGCGGGATGGGCGGCGGCGAGATGGGCTATTGCATCTTTATGGAAGAGCTGGGCAAGGTCTGCAGCAGCACAGCGACCATCATCGGCGCCCACATCGGCATTGGCGCCATGGCCATCTACCTGGACGGCACCGAGGAGCAGAAGCAAAAGTACCTGGTGCCCCTGGCTCAGGGCACAGCCATCGCCGCCTTTGGCCTGACCGAGGCCCAGGCGGGTTCCGACGCGGCGGCCATCAAGACCACAGCCGTGCGCGACGGCGATGACTATGTGCTGAACGGCGCCAAGGTGTTTATCACCAACGGCGACATCGCCGACATCATCACCGTCATGGCCGTGACCGATCCCTCGCTGGGGGCCTACGGCGGCATCACGGCCTTTATCGTCGAGACCGACACGCCCGGCTACAGCATCGGCAGCCTGGAAAACAAGATGGGCATTCGAGGCAGTTCGACGGCCGAGTGCGTTTTTCAGGACGTGCGCGTGCCCAAGGAGAACGTGCTGGGCCAATTCGGCGCCGGGTTCCTGACCTTTATGAAGACGCTGGACATCGGACGGGCCAGCCTCGGCGCGGCGACGTTGGGCGGCGCCCAGGCAGCGATGGAGGCCAGCATCCAGTGGGCCAAGGCCCGCGAGCAGTTCGGCGTGCCCATCGCCACCAAGCAGTCGATTCACTTTATGATCGCCGACATGGCCGTCGAGATCGAGGCCCTGCGCTCGCTCATCTATCGCACGGCGTGGATGATCGATACCGACCGGCCTCACATCCTCGAAGCGTCGGCCTGCAAGCTGTTCGGTTCACAGGTGGTCAAGCGCTGCATCAACCAGGCCATGCAAATCCATGGCGCGCTGGGCTACAGCCGCGACCACTGGATCGAGCTGGGCTGGCGCGACCAGCGTATCACCGAGATTTACGAGGGCACCAACGAAATCCAGCGCATCGTCGTCGCCGCCAACCTGTTCCGGCCCCACGGGCTCAGGATTCCTACCTAGTTGGTATCAGGTATCAGGTGCCAGGTATCGACAAAGCTACCCGATTTCCCGATCCCTGATGCCTGATTTCGCCACAAGGAGTGGATGGATGAAGATAATCGTGCTCGTCAAACAAATCCTTGACCCCGCCGGCGTGACCGTCCGGCGGGACAAGGAGCGCATTTTCGTCAACCGTGAGGACTATATCGTCGACTCGGCCAGCAAGGCGGCCATCGAGGCGGCGCTGCGAGTCAAAGGCGATGACGACGAGGTGGTAGCGATCAGCATGGGCGAGCCCCGCGCCGACGACGCGCTGCGGGAGGCGCTGGCCATGGGCTGTGACGGCGCCTA
>JASFTJ010000502.1:0-3089 GCA_050053615.1 Anaerolineae bacterium
CGCCGCGCCGAAAGGCCTCGTGGCTCACCAGCCACTGGTGAAACGGGATCGAGGTCGGCAGGCCGACGACGCGGTACTCGGCTAGCGCCCCGGCCAGACGCCCCAGCGCTGCCTCGCGGCTCTCGCCCCAGACCACCAGCTTGGCCAGCAGCGAATCGTAATAGGTCGAAACCTCCAAGCCTTCCTCGATGCCGCCGTCGACCCGCACCCCTGGCCCGCTGGGCTGGAAGAGGCGGATGACCCGCCCGCTGGCCGGCAAAAAGCTGTTGAACGGGTCCTCGGCCGTGATGCGGCACTCGATGGCGTGGCCCTGGACGCGAATGTCCGCCTGGCGGTAGCGCAGTGGCTCGCCAGCGGCCAGCCGCAACTGCTCCTTCACAATGTCGATCCCGGTGACGGCCTCCGTGATCGGATGCTCCACTTGCAGCCGCGTGTTCATCTCCAGGAAGTAAAAGCTGCCGTCGCGGTCCAGCAAGAACTCGACGGTCCCGGCGTTGGTGTAGCCCACCGCCTCGGCGGCGCGCACGGCGACCGCGCCCATCCGCCCCCGCAGATCCTCGTCCACCGCCGGCGAGGGCGCTTCCTCGACCAGCTTCTGGTGGCGGCGCTGGATCGAGCATTCGCGCTCGCCCAGGTGGATGACCCGGCCGTGGGTGTCGGCCAGGATTTGAATCTCGATGTGGCGGGCGCCCTGCACCGCCCGCTCCAGGTAGACGCGGTCGTCGCCAAAGGCTTTCAGCGCCTCGCGCCGGGCCTGGCCCAACGCCCGCTCCAACTGGTCGGCGCTTTTGACCAGGCGCATCCCCTTGCCCCCGCCGCCCGCCGCTGCTTTGATGAACAGCGGAAAGCCGACGCGCCCGGCCTCGGCCAAAATCTGCTCATCCGCCAGATCCGTGTCCGTTCCCGGCACGACGGGCACGCCCGCCGCCTGCATCCGCCGTCGGGCCTCGACCTTGTCGCCCATGGCCGCGATGGCGCTCGCTGGTGGGCCGATGAAAGCGACGCCCGCCTCGACACAAGCCGCCGCAAACTCGGCGTTCTCGGCCAAAAAGCCGTAGCCGGGATGGATCGCCTCCGCCCCGCTGACCCGTGCCGCGTCGAGGATGCGGTCGATGCGCAGGTAGCTGTCCCGCGCCAGCGCCGGGCCGATGGGATAGGCCTCGTTGGCGTAGCGCACGTGCAGCGCCCGCCGGTCGGCCTCGGAGTAGACGGCCACGGTCCGAATCCCAAGTTCCCGACAGGCGCGCAGGATTCGGACGGCAATTTCCCCTCGGTTGGCGATCAATACCTTGCAAAACATGCAGCGCTATACTTTCACAAATCTGCTGGACATGATTAAAGGCTCACAAGTCACCGGCAAGCCCGAGGCTAAAGCCATCGGGCTCAAAGAGCAAAGCCTTTCAGGCTGATTTTTAGCCCTGTCGGGGCTTTGCTCTCTCAGCCCGGCGCCTTTAGCACCGGGTAGGCTGCACCTGGAAGCCAATTACGCTACCCGGAACGCGGCGCCAGCCACTCAACGACCTCGGGCCAGAGCTTGTAGCGCGCCCGGCCGCTGGCCATGATGCCCACGTGAGTCGATGGGATGACGCGCAGCTCCTTGTCCTCGCTAGAAACCAGTTTCATGATCGACTCGGACTGCGACTGGGCGACGATGTGGTCGTACTGGGCCACGATGTTGAGCAGCGGGGCGCGGATGTTGGACAGGTCGACGCGCTGGCCCCCGATCTCGTGCTCGCCCTTGATGAGCTCATTGCCCCGCACATAGTCGAGCACGAACTGGCGAAAGGCGCTGCCGGCAAAAGGGATCACGTCTTCGACCCAGCGGTTGATGGCCTGCCAGCCCTGCACCGCCTGCTCGTTGTCCAGATTCTTCCAGACGTTGACGTAGGCGCCGACGAAATTCTCTACCGGCTTGAGCAGCTTGGCCCAGAGCCGGATCAACTCGCCGGGCACGTTGCCGAAAGCCCCAACGATGCGATCCACGTCGAGGCGCTCTTCCTCCAGCCACATGGCCATCGAGCCTTCGGGCGAGCTGGAAAAGTCGATGGGCGCGGTCAGCAGGATCAGGTTGCGGATCGGAGCCTCGGGATAGAGGCCGGCGTAGACCGTGGTGAGCGTCGCCCCCAGGCAGTAACCCAGCATCGAGATCTCGTCCACGCCGGAGGTGCGGACCACCTTGCGCACGGCGCGGGTCAGGTATTCGGTGACGTAATCGTCGAACGTGATGCCCTGGTCCTCCGGCCCCGGCGCGCCCCAGTCGAGCAGGTACATATCGAATCCCTGGTCGACCATGTACTCGATGAAACTCCGGCCCGGCACCAGGTCAAAGATGAATGGTTTGTTGATAAGGGCATAGACCAGCAGCAACGGGATCGGATGGCGCTCCTCGGGCGGGCGGGTCGGCTTGTAGTGGTAGAGTCGGGCCTTGTTGAGGGTCCAGACCACTTCCTTGGGCGTCAGTCCCACCGGCGCTTCGAGAGAATCGACGACGACCTGGACCGCTTCGGCGTAGCGCGCTTGAGCCGCCGCTACCTGCTCGGCGGTGAGGCCCTTCAAGCTTTCCGCCGGAAAACCGGGCATCGACACGGGTTCCTCCTAGTCCGTGATACGTGATGCGTGATGCGTGAAATCCACGGCATATGCACTACCTTCACGCATCACGCCTTACGCAGCAGGTCCATCATCTCATCCAGCTTGGCTTCCATGTCATCCAGCCGCATTTCCACGTTCGTCAACCGCTCGGCGATCGACAGCACCTGTTTGCGGCTGGGCAGGCTCATCTGCTGGAGCGTCTGCTCCATGATCTCGCCCATCTGGCGGCGCATCAGTTGGGTCGTGCTCAGCGTGCTCTCCAACTGTTGGGCCATCGAGTCGGCAAAATTCTTGCTAGACACCATCTCGCCTGCGGCCCCGGACCAGGTCTTGGTCCAATCGTCGTAGAACTGGACCATCTGCGCGAAGGGATCGCCTTCCTGCTGCCTCTCGTCCTTCTCACTAAACGTCCCCCCCCCCCCCATCCCCAATCTACTAACCTACCGCTCTAACACGTAGGTCCCCGGCGCATCCATGATCGGCGGGTACTCGTCGTT
>JASFTJ010000503.1:0-3068 GCA_050053615.1 Anaerolineae bacterium
ACACTGAAACGTGACCGCAAACGGCTCTATACCCTGGGCGAGCAAGACGTCCACATCCTGCTCGACGACGACGTCTTTGCCCGGGCCGAGGCGATCCACCACGAAGGGTGGGTCGACGATCCCGCGGTCGACGGCTCATCGCTCCACGCCACCCTCTCTGACGAGGATGGCTATCCCCTTGCCGTCAAAGTCAACGTCGAGGGCGACAGGGTCTCTGCCCTGTGCACGTGCGAGGAGGACAACTTTTGCGCGCACGTCGGCGCCCTCCTCCTCTCCTGGATCCGCGCGCCCGACACGTTTCACGGCTACGATCCGAAACACGCCCAGCGCGCCGCGCGCGCGCGCCGCCTGGTCGTCGATCCAGCGGACGAGTATCGCGAGATCCTCGAAGAGCACACCCTGCGGGACTTGCGCGACATGGCCCAACACTGTGGGATCGAGATCCAGAACACGCGCAAGGACCCGGTCGTCGAGCAACTCGCCGTCGCGCTGAGCGACGCCGCGTCGACCCGCGCACGTATCGACGACCTCGACCCGGCGGCGGTCGAGATGCTGGTCTATGTGAACCTGATCCTCGACGCCGGATACGGCTTTACCGGCGAGAACCTGATCGCTTCGCTGCTCAAACTCGACACCCCCTTGCCGCGTCACGCCCTACACCAGCAGATCGAGTCACTGGCCAGGTGCGGGCTGCTGCTCAAGTTCGGGAGCGACAATCTGACCTACTACCTGCTCCCCCAGGCCGTGCGCAACGTCCTCCCGCCGCAGCCGGGCTTTGTCCCCCTCGTGCCCGAGTCCCAGGTCAGCCAGCTCGAGGTGCACGAGCAGCCAGCCATGGCGCCGATCCACACCCTCTACCAGGTCTGGCACTATGTGGTCGAGCAGCAGCCGCGCCGCGAGTCCGTGCGTGCGCGCCTGCACGCCGAGGACGAGTGGCCCAACTTTGTGGGTTGGGACCACATTCCCGAAGAGGTCGACCAGATCGTACGGCAACGCAAGAACCCCTACTACTTGCACAACCTCTCGGTCACCGTGCCCGCGCCGCGCTACCGCTTCCGCTCCATCGATCGCCAGGCCCTGGCCTCCCAAACGGGGTGCACGCACGAGGAACTCGAGTTCTACTACATGCTCATGGGCAGCATGGGCGCCATCTCGGCCGCGCCGGGCGACCCGATCGTCCACCAGAACCGCGTCTTTGAGCGGCTGCTCAGCCTGCCGCCGACGACGCAGATGCACGCCATCCTCTACGCCTGGACCCACGTCGTCGCGTGGAGCGAGATGGACGTCGTGCGCCGCGCCACAGACGACCTCTCGGTGCGCCGCAACCTGTCCTACACCTCCTTCGTCCAGCAGGACCTCTACCGTGAGTGGCGCAGCGCGCGCCAGGCCGTGCTGCGCTTCTTGGCCACGGTCGAGGAAGGACAGTGGGTTTCGATCGAGGGGTTCCTCAAGACCGTGTACCACGTCCATCCCCACCTGCTCCACGCCCATTCCGACCCCGCTGTGTGGTGGCTCCGTTCCGAGAGCACCAAGAAACAGTTTGGCACCACCTTCGAGGACTGGCTGGACAGCGTGGGCTGCTTCGTGCTCGCCACCCTGCGCGGCCCGCTCTCCTGGCTGGGCGCGATCAGCCTCGGCTACGCCGGCGCAGACCCGATCGCCTTTCGCGTCACACCGGTCGGCTCCTTTGCCCTCCAACGTCGCTCCTCCGTGGTCGAACCAGAGCTGCGAGCCATTCCTGCCGGCGCCGTGCAGTTGGACGACGAGCTCACCGTCCGCGTGGTGCCCAACCAGGTACCGGCACAGTTACACGACCTCTTTCATTTGATCGGGCGCCTGGAAGAGACCACCCCGGCCCAGTTCCGCTACCGGGTGACCGCCGACGGAGTCTTGCGCGCCCTCGAGCAGGGCCAGACCGTCGAGAGTCTGCTCCAGACCATCGCCCACTGGTGCGGCTGCGCCCCTCCGCCCGCGTGGCGCGCCCAACTGGCGCGTTGGAGCGAGAACTATGGCAAGCTGCACGTCTATGACGACATCACGCTGATCGAACTGGCCGATGACTATGCCCTGCAAGAGCTGTTGAGCAATACCTCGTTGCGCGATCACGTGATCCACACCTTCTCGCCGCGGTTGGCAGCCATCCATCCCGACGCGGTCGACGATCTGGTCCAAGAGATGGAGAAGCGGGGCTACATGCCCCACGTGGAGTAGCCGCCCATGACCGATGTCCGCACACTGCTCGCAGCGTACCACTTTGGCATCCTCAGGGACATGGGCTTCCTGCTGGGCATTCGTCCCCCCACGAGCACAAAGGCCGCCTACATCGACGCCCTCGCGCCCAAGCTCTTTACCCCCGCACTGATCGACAAAGGCCTGTCCCGGATCAGCAAGCGCGAGCGCGAGACCCTGGCCGAACTGCAGCGCATCGGTGGACGCGCCCTGGCCAGCCGCTTTCGCCTGCACCTCATCCGTGAGGGGATCGTCGACGGGGGGACGAGCGCGAGCCGATCCGGCCCCGCGCCTTCCTCCTACCTCTATGGGCCAGATCGCAAACGCACCACCTTTCCCGTGGTCATCGCCAGGCTCATGGCTGCCGGGCTGCTCTGCGGCCAAGAGATCACCACCTCCTACTTTTCCAACCGCACCAAGATCCACTATGACAACGTGCGGGTGCTGTACATTCCCGAGACCGTGGCCGAACGGCTGCCCCCGCCGCCGCCCCGCCGCGCCCTGGCGGTGCAGATCGAGCGCGAGATCCACGCCGTCGAGGGATCGGCGCGCGTCTTTCAGCGCGACCTGTACTTTTACTGGAGCGCTGCGCACACCTCTCCCCTCTCCCTGACCAAGGAGGGCCGCCTCTACCGGCGAGACCTGCGCCTGGTCAACGACGCCCTGACCCATCCCGAGGACGTCGACGCCAATGACGAACCCGACTGCCCGCGCCTGCTCTTTATGCGCTTCCTGTTGACCGACCTCGACCTGCTCCAGCAGCGAGAGCGCACCGTACGCGGCGTCGACCATCCCTCCTTTCTCGGAGAAGAGCCGTCACAGCGCATCCGCGCTACGTT
>JASFTJ010000504.1:0-3067 GCA_050053615.1 Anaerolineae bacterium
CGCCGCAGGATGTGCTCGCACCGCCTGCGGCGGTCGGCGGGGCCTCCATGTTTGCTGCCTCTTCACCTTTTGACGGCGGTGTTTTGGGTCTCGTCGGTTCGTCGGTGGAGACGGATACTTGTTATCAAGGGGGCAAGACGCAGACATTTTGCTTCACCGTTTTCAATGGGTCTACCGATGGGGAATGGATAGATGGGGTTACGTTGACCTTTCCAGAAGATACCTCTCAGGGCTTTCCTCCGTGGATTGTCTCCAGCTGCAGCTACCAAGATGCCACAGATTCCATCGGGTATCCTGTCAGCTTGACTTGCACTCCCTCTGGCAAGCAGGTCTTTTACACCGATGGCGATGGCGATGGCTATGGGGAGATCAGCAACGGGGCCAGTTGGATGTCGTGCGTCGACGTCTATGTGCCGCCGGAGTATGGCATCGGGGGACTCCGCTATATCCCTTGGGAGCTATATGGCGATAGCGGTGGAAGCGTCACGAGTGAACGTATCGAGATTGAGATGTGCACTCCGCTCAGACTCACGCCGAGTCAAGTGGACATTGTGGGCTGCAACGGTATGGCCCAGTCGCTGGATTTTGAGCTGACGAACTTTGGCGCCGGGAACAACACCACGGTCGATTTCATATACGATGCGCCTGATGCCGAGTTTAGCGGCCCGACCGATGTTCAGCTCAGTGAAGGAGAGGTCGTAACCTTTACTGCTCAGTTTGAGCCCAAACTATGCCTCAAAGCCGGAGAAACGGTCACGGGGACGCTGGCCGTCGTGGGTGGTGGTCATGCTGATGAGTCCTTTGTCACTCAAGCCGTCGGTGAGAATGCCGGCTGGCGCCGCCGCGCCGATAGCCCCGTCCCATCGATGGACAACGTAGTGGTGTGGGCTTCTCAC
The DNA here is from genome assembly GCA_050053615.1 of Anaerolineae bacterium. Classification (GTDB taxonomy): domain Bacteria; phylum Chloroflexota; class Anaerolineae; order JAAYZQ01; family JAAYZQ01; genus JASFTJ01. The sequence continues at coordinate 897 of JASFTJ010000504.1, forward strand.
GAGGACGGTGGCCTGTGGTCCGTCGGCGGGTACGGTTCCGACGGCGCAGTGCAGCGGTACGATCCGGGCAATGACATGTGGCAGACCTTCCAGTCTGAGGCGGTGATCACGCCCCTGATCGAATATCCCATGGACGGCTGCTACGGCCTGAACGGGGCCGAGGAAGAGATCATCGTCCTGTTCCCCGATACGATCATCACCGGTTCGCTGCATGTGTTTAACATCGAGCACAAGACGTGGTCCACGCAGCCTACTCCCCCGGGCTATCCTGTGGAAGGACGGTGGGGGCATGACGTTGTCTCGATGCTCCAGCACACGGGCGAGAACGTGTGTTATCTATCCGGTGGATCTGATCAGGAAGGCGGGGGGCGGACGAGGGATTTGTGGGAGTATAGCCCTGCAACAAACACGGTGATTGACCGTGGTCCTTTTCCCGCCTCCGTGTGGTTCGGTTTCCACGCCTCGTGGTACGTGCCCTGGGTGGGAGGGGCGGACGGGGCTATCTGCGTGGCCGGTGGGGTCGATCACAATCACATCATACACAAGTCGACACAATGCTTCTATCGGAGCTCGGGCACCTTCGGTAGCCTGAACGGCGACCTGGGCGAGTTGCCCGAGCCCTGGTGGGGTATGGCCGATGGATGGCAGGTGACCGAACACGGCTACGAACTGTGGATTGCCAACGGCGTGGCGCAAGATGGCACCTTGCTGCCGGTCTCGGCGTACATTCGCGAGGGCATGAGCGACTTTGAATATGGACCGACGATTCCTGATGGGCTCTACCGCCTTGAGGGGGATGCCTGGAATAACCAGTTCTTTACGTTGAACGGGTCCAGAGGGGGGTTCTGGTACAGCGCGTTCAACCTGAACCTGGCGCTCTGTCCCACCTGCTACGAAAACTATCTGCCGGCGGTGCTGCGCGATTACGGCAACTAGTTTTGACAACTCGTAAGGAGACTCGTACATTATGAAGACTCTTTTCGTAACCGGCGGAGCCGGTTTCATCGGTTCCAACTTTGTGCGCTATCTGCTAGAGACGTATCCCGACTACCATCTCGTCGTTTTTGACAAGCTGACCTACGCCGGCAACCTGGACAACTTGAAGGACGTGGACGAACGCTTTGGCGAGCGTTACACTTTCATCCGAGGCGACATCTGCGATGCGGAGGCGGTAGATGCGGCGATGCAGGCCCATGATGTGGACGCGATCGTCAACTTTGCCGCCGAAACCCACGTAGACCGTTCATTGCTGGAACCGGATGCCTTTATCAAGACCGACGTGTATGGTACCTATGTGCTGTTGGAAGCGGCCAAGGAATACGACATTGAGCGCTACCATCAGGTGAGCACTGATGAAGTCTACGGTGACATCCCGCCTGGTCACTCCTCGTTGGAGACGGACCCGCTGCACGCCCGCAGCCCTTACTCGGCCAGCAAGGCCGGCGGCGATCTCATGTGCTTGGCCTACCACAATAGCTTTGACACGCCGGTGACGATTACGCGGGGTTCCAACAACATCGGTCCCTACCAGTACCCGGAGAAGGTCGTGCCGCTGTTCGTCACCAATGCCATCGACGATGAGCCGCTGCCTCTCTACGGTGACGGGCGACAGATGCGCGACTATCAGTACGTGGCCGACCATTGCGAGGGCATCGACGTGGTGCTGCACCGAGGAAAGCCGGGCGAGGTCTATAACCTGGGCACCGGCGTCGAGACGCAAAACATCGTCATGGCCCGGGCCATCCTCGACATCCTAGGCAAGCCCCACAGCTTGATCCGCCACGTGAAGGACCGGCCTGGGCACGACCGGCGCTACTCCCTGGATGTGGCCAAGATTCGCGCTCTGGGCTGGGAGAGCCGCCATACGTTTGAGGAAGGCATTGAAGAGACGGTGCGCTGGTACGTGGACAATGAGTGGTGGTGGCGCAAGATCAAGAGCGGAGAGTACAAGGAGTATTACAAGCGGTGGTACGGGGAGCGGCTGGCCGAGACTGGCTAGCGCTCACCGTGGCGCCAGAGGTTCCGGATGAGAAATGGCCCTGCCTATCACAGCAGGGCCATTGATGTTTGAGGCGGGCGCCCTATGGGCCGATAGGCAGTTGGATGAGGAACAGCGCCTGATACGCTTCGTTCACGCTGAGGTTGCTCTCGTTCCAGCCACCAATGGCATA
>JASFTJ010000505.1:0-3062 GCA_050053615.1 Anaerolineae bacterium
CTGGTCGAGGTGGCCGGGCGCCAGATGCAAGAAGATTTCGAACCGGTGCTGGAGCGCCAGATCCACTACTTTATCAACGCCGCCAGCGGCATCCAGCACATCGGCCAGCGCGATATTGCCTGGATCCGCATCAGCAAGGGCGCAGCCGACAAGGGGTTTGACCTCAAGCACTTTGGCGAGATCCTGCACGCCCGCTTCCACGCCGACTTTGGGGCCATCGTGGACAAGGTCCAGGTCAAGATCTTTACCGACCCGGACCTCCACGCCGAGTGGCTAGAAAAAGCCCGCGCCGCCTACGACTATCGCAACCAGCGCCTCGCCGAAATGACCGACGAGGCAGTGGACGAGTTCTACTCCTGCACCCTATGCCAGAGCTTTGCCCCGGACCACGTCTGCGTGGTCAGCCCCGAACGGCTGGGCCTGTGCGGCGCGTACAACTGGCTGGATTGTAAGGCCAGCTATCAGATCAATCCGACCGGCCCCAATCAGCCGATCCCCAAGGGCAACGCCATTGACCCGCAAACGGGCATCTTTGACAACGTCAACGACTTTGTCAACCAGGCCTCCCACGGCGCCATAGACACGGTGACAATGTACTCTATCATGGAGTTCCCCATGACCTCCTGCGGCTGCTTCGAGTGCATCATGATGATCCTGCCGCTTTGCAACGGCTTTATGATCGTCAGCCGCGAGGACCCAAGCATGACCCCGGCGGGCATGACGTTTAGCACACTGGCCGGCATGGCCGGCGGCGGCTTGCAGACGCCCGGCGTGATGGGCCACGGCAAGTTCTTTATCATCAGCAAAAAGTTCATCCGCGCCGACGGCGGCTTGAAGCGCATCGTCTGGATGTCCAGCTTCCTCAAAGAGACCATGACCGAAGAGCTGAAGGAAGCAGCCATCCGCGCCGGAGATCCCGATCTGATCGACAAGATCGCCGACGAACGAGTGGCAACCACCGAGGAAGAAGTGCTGGCCTTCCTGGAGGAATCGGGCCACCCGGCGCTGGCCATGGACCCGTTGATGTAGGACATGGGAAACCGGGGATCGGGGAATCGGAACGTTCCTTGATCCCCGATTTTCTATGAAAAGAACTGGCCCTGAGAGCGGATTCGTGCTTGCTGCTACTGGCTAGTAGTTGCTATCCGCGGTTGTGCGAGGCAATGATTTGTGCTATACTGCAAAGCACAACCATCAGCAAAGGCCAAAGAAATGGAAACAACGAAAATAGTCCATGAAATAGACTCTCTGCCACCAGAGGCGCAAAAACAAATCATTGACTTTGTGGCCTTTTTGAAAACTCGCTACCCGACCGTGCAACCCACCGAGAAAACTAACCAAGCTGCCTTGGCTGACGAGCCTTTCATCGGCATGTGGCAGGATCGAAGAGACATGCAGGATAGCACAACCTGGGTGCGGAATTTGCGCCAACGCGAGTGGGAGCCTGGTGCGTGAGCACGCTGACCATCCCTGATACAGACATCTTGATCGGCGCCGCACAAAGAATTGGACAAGCACTAGACTGTCTGAATCGGATTGAGCAGCAGTCGGGACTAGCCATCAGCATAATCACGCAGATGGGGTTATTCGTCGGCTGTCGCGACAAGACTGAACAGGAGAATACGGAACGCTGCTTGCAACGATTCCAGGTGCTCAAACTGGATGTACAAATCTCCGGTCTGGCGGTTTCCCTTTTGCGCCAATACCGCCTGAGCGACGGATTGAGAATACCACACACATTGATCGCAGCTACTGCCATCGCGTGGAATCATCCTTTGATCTCCAAGAATCAACGTGATTATCGCTTCATCCGCAAATTGCAATTGCTACCGTATCCCTGAACCCAGGAAGACGAGTGAACCCAGCAGCAAGGGATCTCCCTTGCTGCTCAGTACGTGAGGAGCCAACCTTACAAAATTGTCATTGAAGTCTGAGGTGAATCAGCACGTTCAACTTTCTACCCATTGAGGAGGAGAATACATGCCAGTCACAGTTGAAATTCCAAAAGAGAAATGGACCGCCGCCGTCCGGGAAGTGACCCTTGGGGCCACGGCCGACCAAGGCGGCACACGAACCAAGACCGTCACTGTAGGCGGTGAGACGACGCTGCCCTTCCTGCACTTTGAGGGCGAGATCCCCAACTCGCCGGTCATTTGCATCGAGATTCAAGACAGCTACCCAGCCGATTGGTCGCCGGTGCTGCTGGAAGCCTGGGGCGACGTAGTCAACGACCCGGCAGCCTGGGCCGAGAAAGCAGAGGAACTGGGCGCCGATGCGATCATGCTCAAGCTACGCGGCGAGGACAGCGACGGCAACCCCACAACCCGTCAGCAGGCTGCCGAAACCATCAAAACCGTGCTGGAGGCCACGGGGCTGCCCATCGTCGTCCGCGGGCCAGGTCAAGCCGAAAAGGACAATGAGCTCCTGGTAGCCGTGGCTGAAGCAGCAACCGGCGAGCGGATCGCTCTGGGCCTGTGCGAAGACGGCAACTATCGGACCATCGTCGCCGGGGCGCTGGCTCACGACCAGCTGGTCATCTCCAGCTCACCGATCGACGTCAACTTGGCCAAACAACTCAACATTCTGATCAGCGACATGCGCCTGCCTTTGGAACGCGTACTGATGGACCCCACCACCGGGGCGCTGGGCTATGGCCTGGAATACAGCTACTCGGTCATGGAGCGCCTGCGCATCGCGGCCCTCACAGGTGATGGGATGACCCAGCAGCCGATGATCTGCTTCGTCGGCGAGGAAAGCTGGCGGCAGAAGGAATCCCGCGCCGCCGAAGGCGTGCCTGAAGAGTGGGGCGACATCGAAAAGCGCGGCATCACCTGGGAGATTGTGACCGCCACGGCTCTTCTAGAGTCAGGGGCCGACATCGTTGTGCTGCGCCATCCCGAGACCATCGGGGCTATCCGCGAGACCATCAATAGGCTGATGGCGCACTAGTGGCAAGATGCAAGAACTTGCAACTTGTCGCTTGTTACTTGAAAAAGGAGAAGAGCAACAATGGCAATGTCAGGACTTCAGATATACAAGTTACTACCAAAAACCAACTGCAA
>JASFTJ010000506.1:0-3060 GCA_050053615.1 Anaerolineae bacterium
AATGGGAACTGGAGGGCAAAGACGCTCCCCTCACCCATCTCGCTCTTGAGCGCCACTCTGCCTCCGTGTTGCATCATCAGCTCTTGCACGATGGCCAGCCCCAGACCGGTGCCTGTCGAGCCCGGTGTGTTGTTGCTGCCCCGATAGAAGCGGTCAAAGATTTTGTCTTGCTCATCTTTGGGGATCCCTACGCCTGTGTCGCCCACGGCGATCTCTAGCATCCGCCGGGAATTGGAGCTAATCTCGCGGGCGGCGACCCACACCTGCCCACCCTTGGGTGTGTACTTTAGTGCGTTGTCCATCAGATTGGTCAGCATCTGGATGAGGTGGTTCTTGTCCGCCCACAGGGAAGGCAGATCGCTTGGCAAGTGCTTTCTCAGCTCGATGCCCTGTTTCTTGGCCGCCTCTTCATAGACCTCCAGCACCTGGGCGATAATCTCTTCGGCTGCGAGCAGTTCAGGGCTTACGCGCAGGGCATGGCGATCCATGCGCGTCAGATCGAGGATGTTTTCGACCATCGTTTCCAAGCGGTGGGTTTCCTGCTCGATTGTTTGCAAGTAGTGCGTCTGTTTTTCCGGTCGTCCCTTGCGCGCCAGTGTGGCATATAGCTTGATAACGGCCAGGGGGGTGCGCAACTCGTGCGAGACATTGGACACGAAACGGGATTTGAGCCTATCCAGTTCTTTGAGTTGGGCGTGCTTTTCGCGAAGCTCGCGCAGGTGCTCTACCCGCTCCTGCTCTAGGATTTTGAGCGAGGTGATATCTTCTAGCATGACCACTAGATTGCCGCCTACGTCCTCTGAAATGTGCGCCAGGGCCAGGGATATGCGCACGTGGCGATGCTCCCCAGATGCCGCTCGGACGCGGATATCCACTTGCCGGCGCTGTCCTGTGATCGCCACCTCCTCCAGCATCTGATTCAGACGTCGCCCGTCGCTGGGCACCAAAAAATCAGAGATGTTTTGCCTCACCAAGCTCCGATCTGAGCGGGAGAGCAGGCTGGCCATCGCCGGGTTGCAGACCTGAATGTCGCCCGTGATGGTCAGTACGCCGATGCCCAGCGGTGAACCTTGAATGACTATGTCATAGTCGTACCTCTCTGAATCGGGACGGCCCTGGTAGTGTTGTTCGATGATCAGTGAAGCCTGGCTGGCCAGATGCGTCATCAGTCGGATGCTGTCCTGACCAAAGGTGCGGCCTCGGCGGGGTCCAGCTACGCCCAGCATACCCACCTGTTCTTTTGCGGCTCGCAGGGGTAGGATCAGGCTTTCTTCGATGCCCACGGCCGCCATCCTCTCCCGGTCGGACGGGCCGCTGCCCAGCCAATCACGGGAACGGGGTAGGGGCATGCTCCAGCTGCCGAGCGTCCCATCCCCTCGCAGCGCGATCTTTCTCAGTTGGTCCCGCCGATCGCCCGATGCGGCCACGCAATGTAGCCAGTGGCTCCCCTCCCCCAGCAAAAACACGAACGCATTCCGCGCCCCGCTGAAATCGAGGGCCTCGCGGACCAAGGGCTGAAGCTCCGCGCTGAGGTCTATTGCGTGGGACGAGCCATCGGGGTGCGGTTCGACCAGTTCCCGCAGCCGCTGACGCGTGTCGCGCAGCAGTTGCGCCCAGTGCAGAATGGGCGCGGCATGCCGTGCGATCTCTAAGGCCATACCCATTTCCAGTCCATCCCACTCTGTTGGCCGCTTTGCCGTCCACTCCAGCAGGCCCAGGATGCGTTCTCTTACGAACAGGGGGACGCCCAACCAAGCGCGGACCCGTTCCTCGCCGGGAATGCGCTGCCAGCGTTCATCCTCTGTCGTGTCGGTTACGACCACCGGCCGGTTACTATCTAGGACTGCCTGGGCCGCGCCCATCTGGTCGGCTGGCAAGGTCAGACCTGGCAATGGGGCAGTGGAGCCGTCACTGGCCAGGATTTCCAGGTGATCGTCGTCGAGCCACATGACTGAGACTCCATCACACGATATCAGACGGCCGGCTCGCTTGAGGAGTGTGTCCAACACCCCTTTTCGATCGGGAGCTAGCGTGAGAGCGTGGACCAAGTCTAACAACGGTTTGAGAGAATCTATCGGCTGTTTTTGATCCTCACTCACTTTGTACCCTGCCTTGCCGTTCCAATCTGACTAATGGTTGTATTATACCACAAATGGTACCAGATGCAATGCACGACACGGGCTTCTCTGACACATGACATAGTTTCCGGCCCTCTCGACCACTCACATTATACTTCAAAATCCTGCAAGCGACAAGCAGGCTGCTGGAAAGCAGGCGTGGGTCGATTGAACGCAAGACCTCAATTGTGATAGCGTGCATCCGGCATGGCTCACGGGAGGTCCCCCCCAAAAAAGAAGAATCTCTGGATACTTGGGCCGGTATCGGCCGGTGTGTGAGCCGCCATTGTCTCAGCCTTTGCTCGGTTGGGTCTGTTCAGGGTGGAATTCCTGCAAAAAGTCAGGCGGCCGGTGCGCCGGGAGACGAACCAGCTGGGATGTGAAAGCAACAAGTGCAACACTCAGGCCGCCGCCCAGCGGATCCAGCCCGGTCCTCTTTTGTCAGGGCTCTCCCTTTTCAGGATTTTCAGTACTATTGTCCTATTGACTGGGCAGGCTTGCTCCTTTATAATTGACGCCGATTTGAACCTAATACCTACTTCCCAGACCAAGGATTCTTCAATCACCGGCACCGCCGCCCAGCTTTCCACTTTGGGCGGTTTCTATTTGACTTCCCGTCCTAGAGCACGAGTAGCGCTCGCTGCGTTGACCTGGTTAACGATGGATCCCAAGAGGAAAAGGATGAAAAAGGTTTTTTGGTTGCTCGGAAACATCTTGCTGATACTGGCAAGCGTAAGCATGACAGCCTCCCCCGCACTTGCAGAGTTCAGCAGTCTAGGAAGCGATGCCAAACGCTTGACAGGGGCGGCCATAGCAACCGGGATTACACTTGGCGAGGATTGGTCCTTTCCCGAAGGTGTTCAGAAAAGCCCTCTCTCAGGTCTTTTTCAGATGGGCGGTGAAACCCCTCTGGCGAACATCCCCTCGGACCTTAGTGATTTGA
>JASFTJ010000507.1:0-3056 GCA_050053615.1 Anaerolineae bacterium
TTTCAATGGTTCTTTCGTAAAAGTAGATGGCTCCATCCCACTGTTGCGCTTTTTCCGAACTTAGGCCTTGCTTGTACAGAATATCGGCGCGGATGATGCTGGTGTTCGAGGCAAAGATCAGAACGCCGGCAACGAGGGGCAGAATCATCGCCAGCGCGATCAGGCCGACGTCTCCCAATTCTCCAGTCCAACGCCAGGGTTTGGTGGAACGAGCGAACAGGAAAGCCAACATCGCAGCCAAGGCCAAGACCACGAGGAAGGCAAAGACATAGTAGAAAGTAATCGTGTTGACCAACGGGTTGGGAGCGTCAGCGCTAGTAATGGTCACAGGCTTGAGCCGCGCGGCATGAAGCAGGGCAAAAGAGAAGGCGCCACCAAACACGATCAAGGCAAAGACGCCCACTGCCGTCAGCCAATCTGCCGCTTCTTTGCCCAACGACTCTTTCCGCGTCGCCAAATCACTCAGGCCCACCAAGCCGATCATTCCCCAGGTGGATAGGAACAGGACCAGCATCACAAGAGACGGTTCACCCCGGCTCTGGGTCAACGAATTCCAGATGGTGACTAGCACACCTGGATTGCCCTGCTGAATCGTGATCGAGTTAAACAGGATCGTGCTGAGGATCAAAACGGCCATCACACTCCAGACCAAGAGTGACCCCCGCCAGTCCTGATCCCGCACCGAACGGCGGCGGCGCTCGCGAGCGGTTCCCGACAACCGTCGCCTGCGTCGAGGTCTGCTGGGCTGCTCATCTTGCGCCAAACCGTCTGCTTCCACAGCCACCTGCTCAACCTCGGTGGGCTGCAAGGCAAAGCGGGCACCGAGCACGACCAGCATGGCGGTATAGATCCAAAAGTAGGTACGTGTTGCGGCGATGGCGATGCCAAAGTGGATCTCCACAAAATGGGCCACAACCGCCGCAAACAGGGCCAAGATCCAAAGCGAGTCGCGCCCAACTACGGGGCGCTTGGCATCCGGCGTGAAGGTGGCCAACAGAACCTCAACAAAGACATAGATTCCTAGACCCAGCATCATCCCGCCGGGAATGCCCACCCCCACGTACACCGGCCCGCGCCAGGCCCAGGTTCCGATGGCCCCGGCCACCCCACCTCCGATCAACAGGCCAACAAAAGCGAACGGCTGCCAACGCTCCCGGATCAGGCCCAGCCACCTGATGCCATAGTAGAAAACGCTGGTGAACAGGAACATATAGACTACAAAACCGATACCTCCAGTGATCACAAGCGCGTCAAAAGTCTCGTTGTGGGATCGGTCAGGCGAGGCATTGCGCTTCTCAAAATGAGCCAGGTCAGGAGGATAGAAGCGATTGTAGGCTACATACATCGACTCTGGACCATAACCGATGATCGGCCGCACGGCATTGAAGGGGTCCACCCAATCATCCTCGGGCGCTTCAAGCGGTTCGTGCCAATCAATAATCTCAGTCACGCCCTGCCAAATCAGGACACGAACCCTGCCCGTGCCTTTTTCTGTCTGCAACACCGTACCGAGACGGCCCACATAGGGCATTTCTCTGAGCTTGTCCATCAAAGGCGACTCGACGGTGTTGAACAGCACAAAAAAGATGGCAAGGCCAATAGCCGAAGCGCTCATCAGCCAGGGGAGCCAAACCCGCCGCTTAATGACGCCCAGGAGAGCAAAGTAGGCGAATAGCCCACCCAAGAGACCCAGTAGTGGTCCACGGCTTTGCGTGTAAAAGATCATTGTGAGCTGAGCTACAAAGATCACGCCATAGCCAGCCAGGAGAAGCAACCGAGCAACCGGCTTGCGCAAGTAATAGGCAAAGGCCACCATGGCCAGAATAAAGACAAAGGCGCAAGCCAGTCCCAACCAGAAATAGCGCGATATGTCGACGCCCTGCTGTGGCGGGAAAAAGAGTTCCAGAATCCACGAAAATGAAACCAGAAACGTAAAAGTCAGCGGCAAAGATATCGCCAAGACGCGGGGACGCCCCTCGGGGGCGCTCAAAAGGTAGATCGGCACCTGGAGGGCAACGCCGACGATCAAAGCCACCCAGCGCAGCCAGATGATACCTTCCCCCCGGCGCACGAGCATACCGACAAGCAAGGCGGCAACCAGGAGAACAAAGGCAAGTACACCCAGCAGCCCATCGCGCGCCTCAAAGTCACCCACCACTGCCTTCCAGTTCTCGAACAATCGAGAAAGGGTCAAGGGCACAATCATGATCATGAACGCCGCCACAAAAATGGCATTGCCCATGTTAGAAGCCACACGACGCTTGACATCACCGCCCCAAGGCAAGGGATCCAGGCCAAAGTGCTGGATCAGGCCGTACATGGCGATGGGGAAACTGACAAGAACCAAGATGGTGATGAGCCGGTTGAGTTGCCGCTTGGTTCGGAGTCCTTCAAGCGCCAGGAAAAAGATGACAATATAAGACAACGTGGTATACGTTCCCTGCAACCGCTGATAGGATCCCAGCAGGCTGACCCGAGGGACCACCGACATCAGCGTGCTGACGATGTAGACTAGCACCAGCGACACAGTGGGTAATACCATCGGCGTCTCAACCACCCGTCGCCAGAACGATACGCGCGGCTCCCCCCTCTCTCGGCCGGCACGCCTGTCCTCAACGACGCGGATAACCCAGGCCACGCTCATCACCAAAGCGATGGAGCGCAGAAGGGATAGCTTGTCCGGCTCAAAGACACGCTGAGAATAGATGTTGAAAAAGAGCGGCACAATGATCGCCGCCGCCAACCAACCCGCCTCGATCACCTTGTCACAAAACACACTGACTTTGGTTCGCATTACCGATTACCTCTTGATCGCACCGTGGATTGCGGACTGACGGTCCCTTGCCACGGGTCCACGATGCGATGCATGGGGGCAACAAACATTCACGGTCCCGTTCGCTCACTCGGATCAAAGAATCCGGCCAGATCATTGCGCCCCGGTTTCAGTTTCTCGCGGGGCCAGGTCTGCTGAAACCAAGCGATGGTCTTTCTCAGCCCCTCCTCCAATGGCGTTTCGGCGCTGAAGCCCAGGAGTTCCGCTGCACGGCTCACCTCTG
>JASFTJ010000508.1:0-3055 GCA_050053615.1 Anaerolineae bacterium
TGGAAGGGCCGTGAGGCCGGGAAATTGGTAGATTGGGAGTTGGGAGATTGGGTCCGTGCTTGAAGCGCTGAAACGCTTGCTCAGTCCAGAATATCTAGCCGTCGCCGAGCCGGGGCCGCTCGGCGGGCTGTGGGTGCTGTACGTCGCCTTGGGCGCCCTCTTTGCCAGCGGCATGGCCCTGGCCGCCTGGGTGCTCTTTGGGCGGGGTAGGACTGCCCAACCTGCGGGCAGACGGGCCTGGGCTTGGTTCGAGCTGTGGATCTGCCTGTTCGGGCTGGGGGCCGTGCTCGGCCGCTTTGCCAGCTGGCCCGGCTGGTCAGCACGCATCTGGCCTTACTCGCTGGTCGCGCTGGCCATCGCCGGGGGACTAGTCTACCGCTTCCGCCGCGCCAAACTCCCGGCCCGGCTGGCCGACCCACTCCGTCTCTTGGCATTCTCCCCTCTTCCCTGGTGGGGAGAGGCGACCGAAGGGAGGGGGATGAGGGGGGACCTTCGTCCCGGCCACCTCCTGGGACTGGCCTGCCACCTGCTCGGCATCGGCCTCGTCCTCGTCGTGCGCTACGGCTGGCCGTGGTGGACCGCGCCCCTCGTGCTCCTGTTCCTGCTCACGCCCCAGGCGCCCTTGCTGATCCACCGACGCCGCCCATCCCTGCTGGCGCTCACACCGCTGTTCGGGGCCTACGCCGTGACGGTCCTGTGGTTGCTCTACCGCTGGCTGGACATCACTGTCATTGGCTGGCAGGGCCTGGCGTTTCCGGACCCCATGGCGTCGCTCTTTTACACAGACGGCATCGTCCTGGCGGCTGTGGCCTACGCGTTCTTGTCCCAAGGTTATGTCACCTTGCGAGAATTGGGACGGCCGCGAGCATTCTGGCGCTGGGCCATGGCCGGCCTGCTGGTCACGACCTTGACCTGGGCCGGCGTCGTCTACTTTGGCAAGCGTACCCACGGGGCAACCGCCAGCGACCCCTACGCTTACGCCCAGATGGGTGTCGATCTAGCCGAAAACGGGACCTTTCTACACCGTTTCTCCCTCTTTCGGGAGGTCATTCCCTTGGACATCGCCTGGGCGCCGCTGCAGCCTGTAGGCTACCACATCCCGCGCAACAGCCTGGGCGACTGCCCCAGCGTGTGGGCCACCGGCGCCTCGGCGCTGCTGGCCGTTGGCTACAAGCTCCTGGGCGAGGTCGGACTTTATGTCACCACGCCCTTTGTCGCCCTGTTGGCCCTGGCTGCCACCTGGGCGCTGGTCCAGGAAGCCCTGCGGGACGAGCCCAGGCCGGTGCGCCACCTGACTGCCGCGTTGACCGTGGCCCTCTTGGCTACCTCGCCCGAGCATGTCGACCGGCTCCTGGTGCCCATGGCCGACGCGCCGGCGCAGCTGTTCACGGTGCTGACGCTATTTTTCATCCTGCGCGCGTCCAGGAAATGGGAAATTGGGAAACTGGGCAACTGGGAATTGGTCGTTGGCGGTGTGTTCTTTGCTTGGGCCTATTGGGTTCGGCACACACAGCTTGTGCTCGCCCTGCCCATCCTGGTGGCCCTGTGGCAGGCAAAGCAGAGTCGAAAAATATCCAATATCCAATACCCACTCGCTATCTTCTTCGGCGCCGCCCTCCTCGCTGCCCTGCCAGATATCCTCTACCGCTGGCAAACCTTTGGCGGGCCGCTGGCGACCGAGACCACCGAACTGCCGGCGATGGGACTGCAGCACATCGGGCCGATGGCCTGGCAGATGTTGCGCGAGGCGTTGGTGGCCGGCGAGTGGGGCTATCTCTTTCCCCTGGCTCTCTACGGCGGCTACCGGCTGGCCCGCCAGCACCGCCGCAAGACCCTTGTGCTGGGCAGCGCGTTCGCCGCTGTGTTGTTGGTGCACCTGAGCTACCGCTTCCTGCGCCTCCGGGACCTCCTCTCCCTTTTTCCGCTGGTCGATCTGGCCGTGGCCTACGGAGCCGTGAGCTTGATCCGCCGGGTCCGGGCGCTGGCCCGGCGGCATGGGCGTGCGACGCAACTCGGAGCCGCTCTGCTCCCGGCGGCGACAGCTGCCTGGGTTGTGCTCAGCCTGGCCTTGGCCCGCTGGGCCATGATCGACAACGTGTGGAAGCCGGGCTGGGCCTCCTTCGGCTACATGCGCGTCGAGCAGCGGGCCGCCTTTGACCGGCTGGCTGAACTCACGCCGCCGGAGGCCGTGGTCGGCGCCTCGCTGAACGCTGGCGCAGTGATGCTCTACACCGACCGCGACGCCATTCGCCCCTACGACAGTTGGACCGACAACGAGTGGGGCCTCTTTTTGGAGGCCATGCGGGCCGAAGGGCGTCCCATCTATCTGATGGATGACGGAGGGCTAATGGCCGAATTCATCAAAAAGGAGCGCTCTCGCCACCGGTTGACGCCTGTCGCAGAACTGCAAATGCCTCTGTTCTACGCCAAGGGTCGGGAAACAGGCAAGCTCTACCGACTGGAGTGGGAACCATGAGCCCCAAACGGATGCGCAGACTGGACGCGGCGGCCCTCGCCGTCCTAACGCTGCTGACCCTGGTCTTCTTTTGGAAGATCGCCCTCACCAACCGAGTGCTAGCCGGGCTGGATGTGTTTGCCTACTTTTACCCCTACCGCCATTTTGTCAGCGAGGGGCTGCGGGCCGGTCGGCTGCCGCTATGGAACCCCTACTTGTTCATGGGCGCGCCGCTGCTGGCCAACTCGCAGGCGGCCGTGCTCTATCCCTTGCACTGGCCCTTGATCTGGCTTTCTACGCCCAAGCAGATCGCCTGGAGCATCGTCCTCCATATCTGGCTGGCCGGAGCGGGGACCTACCTCTTTGTCCGGCGGGCGATGCGGCTGCCCCCCGGGGCCGCCCTGTTCGCGGCGGCCGTCTTTTCCTTGGGCGGATTCCTCGGCGCTCAGGTGGAACACGTCAACCAGCTCAACGCCTCGGCCTGGCTGCCGTGGTTGCTTCTGTGCCTAGAGTGTGCGATGGGGCAGGGATCGCAGCGCTGGCTGGCCTTGCTCGGGGGAGGGGCTGTGGTCGGGCTGGCACTGTTGGCGGGGCATACCC
>JASFTJ010000509.1:0-3047 GCA_050053615.1 Anaerolineae bacterium
CAGCCTGGCGCCACGATCAAACACGTTGAACAGCTCCAGGCGGAACCTTGAGGACCGGTCCAGGCCAATCTCGCGCTCCCTCAGCAGTTCGCACAGGCGGGGTTCCACGAGGTGGATGATGCACGTTAGCGCCCCTGCCGGGTGGCCAGCGGCCAGCTCCTGGGCGCGCACGGCGACCTCGGCATTCACCGCGTCGTCGCCAGAGACGGAAATGAGCGTACGGGCCCGGTGCGCCCTGGCCTTGCGCAGCAGGTCCGGATCCGTCGCATCGCCGACGAGCACGATGGCCCCGTGCTCCCGGAACTGCTCCAGCAATTCATTGTCTTCGTCGCGCTCGATGACGACTACAGAGTCCCCCTGCTGGCCAAAGCCCTTCGCCAGCAACATGCCCTTGCGACCCCCACCCGTGATGACGACGTGGTCGCGGATCGACCACAGGCGGGCGAGCTCGACCTGTTCGTGAAACAGGCCGGCCAGTGCTCTGACCGCCGTATAGAGCGTCAGCGCAGGCAGCAACCAACGGGCGATTTGCAGGGTCAGTGGAAGGGGTGGGGAGACAGCGCCCGATTCCAGGGAGGCGAGTTGCAGGGTCAGGTACAGCAGGTCGAGCCAGGAGGCGGATTGGCTCCTCGCCTGAGTGTAGCGGAGAAATCCCACGTAACCTAGGATGAGGGCCACCACCCAGGCCATGGCAAGCAGGACCCATTGATAGTCGCGCCACCAGGGTTGCAGGCTGTGCTGCCATTTCGCCAAACGCGCGCGGCTTCTGCCCCAGATAGATCCTCTGGTCTGGTCTTCCAACTTGTCCATCGTCTCACTCTCCATTGCCAGTCGGCTAAAGGCGCCGCTCCAAAAGCTCGCTTTTGGTCGCAGAACAGCGCCTGCAGCGGTAGCTTCTGATCACGTCCGTGAATCCCCACGGATCGTCGGAAGACCAGCCTTCGGCTTCTGCTGTTCCGGTAGATATCCAGTCATGGTGTGTACGACCACAGATTCTGCATCTACACTTTTCGCCCAGATCGTGACCAGTCGATCTCGTCCTGTGACAAATCCTGCACGTGCAGCCGTTCCAGTCGTGGACCTTATCTCGTACCGTGCCACAGATTGCGCAGGTGCAACCCTGCCAGGTATGCCCGGAGCCTCTCACCTTGCCACACACCGTGCAAGTACAGCCATCCCAGGCATGCAATCCGAAGGCGCACAAGAGTCTTCCCATATAGCGATTCCTTTCACGAGTGTCTGGATACGTAGGTCACCATACCGGACCGATCCAGGCAAGCAGCGAATTACGGCCGGATGCCTCGCCCTTCACCGTCTTTCTTTGCTCAGGAATTCCTGGGCCAGGCACAGGGCAGCGATGGTGGGTGCATCGCGTAGCTCACCGGCTGCGCACAGTTCCAGGAAGCCACCCAGCGCCGCTTTGCGAGTATGCACTGGGTGGCGCTCGTCGCCCTCCAGACGGGCAGGCGATAGGTCGCGGGCCAGGAAGACGAACTGGCGGGAGGTCAGGTACTTGAATGGGTGAAGCTCGCCCAGGTAGTCGATCCGGCCGGCGCGCCAGCCCAGTACCTCGTCGTCAAAGGCCGGCGAGCGCTCCCTGGCGAGCAGGACCTGGCCATCCTCGGTCAGAGGTATGACCATGACGCCGTCCCCACAGTGGACGAACCCCACGCCATCGGCGTCGGCCATCAGGGTGAAGTAAGCGTCGCCTTCGATCACATGGCCCTTTGGCCTGGTTTGCGTGTACTTGATCGTGCTCGAGTTCCTACGCCCCCTATTCGCTCACCACAAGTATGTTGCCAGACATGACGTGGGCCATGGTTCAGTGGATGTAAAATAGACCCATCGGTCCTGGTTGACTGACAAAACTCAGAGGCGCATTTTCCAAAGACGCCAAAAGCACGTATACTCACTTTGACGCTAACAAGGAGAGTATACAATGGAAAACACGCCTCGTCTCTATGATACCCTGATTACCGTATTGAGTCAACATCGGAATTGGTTCGATCGCCGACATCTCAAAACGCTGGCTTGGATGATGGTGGGGCTGATTTTGTCGGGCACGATCAGTTTGCCAGCCTGGGTTCCTTTCGTTCACAGCCGGGCACAATATGCCCAGAGCACAGCGCGTCGATTCAAACGATGGTTGGACAACGGCCGCATCCAGGTACATAAACTCTATGGGCCCTTGATCCAGCAAGCCTTGGCAGAGTGGGGGGAGAACACGCTCTATCTGGCTTTGGACACGTCCATGTTGTGGAATCAGTATTGCATCATCCGGATTTCGGTGGTCTATCGGGGCCGAGCGGTTCCGCTGGTTTGGACCGTACTTGAGCATCGAAGTAGTGCAGTTGCCTTTGAAATGTACAAAAACTTGCTGAATAGGGCAGCGCTGCTTCTTATGCCCTTTGATTACCAAGTTGTCTTTCTGGCCGATCGGGGCTTTGCCGATACGGAGTTGATGACCCACGCCACCAAGTTGGGCTGGGCATGGCGAATTCGGTTGAAAGGCAACTTCTTGGTCTTTCGTCGGGGACGCCGCAGCTATCCGGCGAGGCGCATCACCCCGGCCCAAGGACGAGCCCTCTACTTCCACAACGTTTTCATCACGGCTCAGCAGCTTGGCCCGGTTCATTTGGGGATAGCTCGCAACCCGCAAGGCACAGAGTTTTGGTACGTGGTCAGCAGTGAGCCGACGAATCTGACCACCTTCGAGGAATATGGTCTGCGGTTTGACATCGAAGAGAACTTCCTCGATGATAAATCCAATGCCTTTCAAGTCGAATCTTCCTTAATCCGCAGTGCCGAGGCACTGAGCCGACTCTGTTTCGTTCTGGCCATGACGACCCTCTATCTGGTCTCACAAGGAACCGTGGTCGTTGAACAAGGCAAACGGCGTTGGGTTGACGCCCATTGGTTCCGGGGCAACAGCTATCTCGATCGGCTGGAATTGGGTCACTCATGCCTTGGGCAAAGGCTGGGATCTAATCACCCAGCTGTATCTATGCGGTGAGCGTGATCCAGAGCCAGCCATGGCTTCACGCAAA
>JASFTJ010000510.1:0-3046 GCA_050053615.1 Anaerolineae bacterium
GGCGCTATCATCGATGGATTTTGGCCACGAATCGGCGATGGCCTGGCGGGAGTCAGGCCTGAACTCAATCTCGAATTGGGGAACATGCTTCTGGATCTCGGCGACCAGTTCGCCCGCCGAGAAGCTCATCGCGGACATGTTAAAGTCTGCGTGATGCTCCAGCTGATCAAAGTCGGCGGCCATCAGGTCAATGGTGCCTTTGATGCAATCGGGCATGTACATCATCGGTAGGACTGTATCCTCCCGCAGAAAGCAAGTGTAGCGCTGCTTGGCGATCGCCTCATAAAAGATCTCGACCGCGTAATCGGTCGTGCCGCCGCCGGGCAGCGTCTCGCTGCTGATGATGCCCGGATACCGCACCCCCCGCACATCCACGCCAAAGCGCTTGACATAGTAGTCACACAGCAATTCGCCGCTGACCTTGGTCACACCGTACATGGTCGTAGGGCGCAGGATGGTCTCCTGGGGGGTGTTATCACGCGGCGTCTTGGGGCCGAACACGGCGATGGAACTCGGGCAGAAAACCCGGCTGAGCTCACGTTCTCGAGCTATCTCCAGGATGTTGTACAGGCCATTGATGTTTACGTTCCAGGCCAAGTGGGGCCTTGTTTCCCCCACAGCGGAGAGGATCGCCGCCATGTGGTAGATCGTGTCCACGTTGTACTTTTGCACCACCGCTTCGATGGTTTCTCGGCGCGTTACATCGATAAACTCAAACGGGCCCCCGTCGCACAAGACGGCGCTCGGTTTCGTCTTGTGCCCAGTGGCCACTACATTCTCTCCGCCGTAGCGCCGACGCAGCTCGATGGTCAACTCCGAACCGATCTGACCGACCGCGCCGGTTACGAGAATTCTCCTCATCTCTTTTCTTTCTGTCATAGAAAGACCTCCCCCTTGTGACTGAATGGACTTTGCGAGTATAGCACACCGCACACGTTTCGTCAAAACCTCCGCAAGTTCAAGTGTCGCCCCGCAACTCCCACCTCACCGTAAAGCGAGCCACGCCCCCGCATAGGCCAGCGCTGCGGCGGCCAACACCCACGAGAACCCCATCGACAAGGCAATCACTGCTGCCAAGATCGAGGCCAGCACCGATGTGCAGCCGTTTACCGCCCAGGCCCATGGCACCAGCCCCGGTGCCCGCTCGCGGAGCCAGGCCAGGCCACGCGGGAAGGGCATACCCATCAAAAAGCCGAGCGGAGCCAGGCTCAGCCCTGTAGCCAGCAGGCGCACGGCCAGCGGCGCACCGAGCAAGGCCCGGAACAACACCGGCAGCCCCAGCGGATAGAGTGGGATCGCCACCACCAGCAGCGCCAGCATCCAGCGGCGGGAGAATCGAGGGGTGGCCAAGCTCCCCAACCCGGAGAAGAGCAGCACCGCCGCGGCCACTGCCGTGAAGGCATAGATCGGCTGGCCCAGGAACAGGATGAAGCGCTGCATCAGCGGGATCTCGACAAACAAAAACCCTAGCCCCAACAAGCCGAAATAGACCAGTACCCGCCCCCTCGGCCCCTTCAAGCCCCCCTCGCCTTTTCTGACGAACGCCAATGGCAGCAGAATCAACACAGTCGACGTCGCCACCGCCACAGCCAACAACGCGACCAGCACAAAATAGCCGCTCCCACCCCACGGCTGCCAGGTCTTGCCCAGTTGCTGCAACACCGCCCGGCTCTGGCCCCACTTGAAAAAGTGAAAGAAGAAGGGCTGGTCATCGGTGGGGGGACGCACGTCATACGTCTGGGCAGCGTACAGGGCGGCCGGGTCGGTCAGTAATTGGCGAAACGCGCGATAAAAGACCGGCTCGTCAAGCACGTTGTACTGATTCGCTTCCGCCTCGGTGAGTCCGGGCAGAGCCACCAGATCCAGGCTGCGCGCCCGGCAAAAGGCGCGGACCGTCGCCAGCTCGTCGGCGCTCCAAGCCCCGTTCTTGACCAGGATGAGGCCCACCTGCCAGCCCCGCACGACGACCAATCGGGGCGCTGGGTCTCGCAGTCCGCTGCGGCGCAACGCCTCCACGGCGGCGGCTCCGGCGCGCAGCGTCTCGCTGGGAGGCACCTGCAGCCAGCGCTCGACGACCAGCAGGCCGCCAGGCCTCAGCCGCGCCACATAGTCCTCAAAGGCCTCCACGGTCAGGTCGTAGCGCTCACCCAGGCTGTAGGCGCCGGAAGTCACGGGCCGGTAGCTGTCGCTCAGCGCCAGGTGGAGGATGTCGAACGTCTCGCGGCTCCGGCGGGCGAAACTCCGTCCCTCCTCGCGCACCACCTGCACGCGGGCGTCCCGGTACACGCTTCCGGCGGCCTCGATCGTCAGCGGGTTACCCTCCACAGCCAGCACCGACTCGGCCCCCTGGCTCAACGCCACCCCCACGTCCAACCCGCCCCGAGGTTGCAGTACCAGCGCCCGTCCCTCAGGACGCAACTGATAGGGCAAGGCCACCGGCAGATACGCTGCAAACTCGCCCACATCCGCCGCTTCGATCACCGGCGACAGGTCATCCCCATCCACGAACAGCCCATCCTGCTCCGGCAAGTCGCCCGGATAGCTCAAGCTCAGGCCCGGCGCCGAGCGGATGGCCGAACTGACCACGCGATCCACCCGCGAAAAGGCATTCCAACGCTGCCAGACAATCTCGGCATCCGGGAAGCGGAGACGCTGGCTCAGGCCCTTGTACGGCGAGAGGCGCAGTTGGAAAAGAGATGGGGGAAACCAAGCCAGGACGAGCATTAAGCAGCAGGCAGCAAGCAGCACCACCTTTCCTAGCAGAGGCTTTCCCAGCAGAGGCGGCTCCCACGCCGCCGGTCCGCGGGCATGGCCAGTCCTACGGCCCGGCACAGGAGAGCCCGCTCTGCCAAAGACAAAAGCGGCGAGCAGCCCCAGGGCGGCGACGACCAAGACGGCCCCTTCGCCGACGAGGGGCAGGGCTAGGACCGGCACGAGGCCGCCCAGGGCCGAGCCGAGCAGGTTGGCGGCATACAGGCGATTGGCGCGTTCTGGGTGCGCGCTCAGCAGCAGACCGGTGACCAGGCCCGCACAAAAGAATGGGACG
>JASFTJ010000511.1:0-3040 GCA_050053615.1 Anaerolineae bacterium
GGTCTCACTGGACATCAAATTGAATTTCCAAAACCTCTCAGGTGGGGGGTTGCTGAGCTCCGAATTCCCGGTCATCATACGCCTCGACTATAAGGATCGGTGGGGCAATGACCAATTCTGGACCCACGGGTTCTACTACCAGAACCAGGCCGGCTATCCCATCGCCTCCGACCCTTGGGGACGGCCTTCTGGGGAAAAGATTCCCCAAGGTGTATGGTACCCGTACGAGTCAAGCAATCTGCTCGAGCTTCTGGGCGACAATCGACCCGCACACATGACTGGTCTGACCGTATACGCCTCTGGCTGGAACTATGACAGCCTGGTCTCCGAGATCCAGCTCATCGTCGAGTAGGATCACCTCTTATGAGGGCTACCCCCGAAGTTGGGCCTTGTAGCGCTCCCGGATCTCGCCGAACAGAGCGCAATAGCGATCGCTGGCATAGTCGGGATAGGTCCAAGGCCAGGGGCGAAAGCGACCCCGCTGGTAAGTCAACGTCACCTCGCCATAGATGCCCTGGGCCAGGTAGAGGCGGTGGGCATGGGCCTTGGTCGAGGCCAATACCAACTTCCCTAGCGAGATGTAACCGGAGTCAATGTTCACGCGCCGCTTCCCCTCCGCTGCCAGCGACCACTCCAGGTCATTGGTTTGCCGTTTGATGACCGGCAACTCACCCGGATCGACCAGGCGCTCAAAGGCCACGATCTGACGCTGGAGGTCCGGCCCGAACTCGGGGGTGTAAAAGTCAGTGTGGTCAAAGGGCAGCAATTCGCTCTCAATGTCCATTGGCCCCAAAAGGTCTGACAACTCCACTTTGACCCGGTCCAAAAGGGTAATCTCCCCTGTGAACAGGCTAGCAACAAGCTTGACCGGTTCCGGCTCGCGAGCGATTCCCATAGATTCGTTCCTTTCCAGTAGACCCGCCGCCCTCGGCTCCAGGAACAGAGGGCACTCACCCAGGAAATGAATGATATGCAATGCCGACTCAACGGTCGGTAGCACCCCATTAAACCGTGGTCGACGAGTAGGGCGGGTTTCTAGCCCGCCAGGTTGTGGCCGGATTCCAATCCGGCCCTACATGCATGGCCTAGCTGGGCGATAGAAGGGCCCATTGCCAGTCACCACGGTCAAGTGCGGAGCTACCCAACGGTCGAATCTCTGCAGCAATACTTGACAATACAATCGAGTTCGAGTATTATGTCTTTATCAGCCATGCTGGCTGAAATGCTTCCGCTGGGGAAGGAGTCTCGGCCATGGGCACGATCGGTCGAAACCTACTACTCGTCAGTGTCCTCGTCCTGCTGGCGCAGCCAGCGCACGCGCAGGGGCGGGTCCACGTCATCCGGCGGGGCGAGACGCTTTCCTCCATCGCCGTCCGCTACGGCACCACCCCCCAAGCCATCGCCCGAGCCAACGGGCTGCGCAACCCCAACCACATCTATGCCGGGCAGCGGCTGACCATCCCCACGAGTGGCAGCGGGGGACCGAGCGCAGCCGCAGGCGGCACGTACACCGTCCACCAGGGCGATACGCTGTATTCCATTGCTCGGAAACATGGCACCACAATCAACGCCATCGTGCAGGTCAACGGGCTGGCAAACGCAAACTATATCTATGCCGGACAGCGGCTCATCATCCCGGTTGGGGCCAACACGGTAGGAGGAAGCCAGTCCGCTAGCGGCGGAGGCCAAACTCACGTCGTCCGGCGAGGTGACACGCTGGCGTCCATTGCCTACCGCTACGGCACCACTGCCTGGGCCATCGCTAGCGCCAACGGATTGCGAAACCCCAACTATATCTACCCTGGACAGCGGCTGCGGATCCCCTCCGGCGGGGGAGGTGGGTCAGCCCCCACCGGTGTTGGCAAGCGCATCGTCGTGGACCTTTCGGCTCAACGGATGTACGTCTACCGGAACGGGCGATTGCTTTGGAGCTGGGTGGTCTCCACCGGAAGACCGGGCCAGGAAACGGCGGTGGGACACTATAAGGTGCTGAACAAGCTGCCAAGGGCCTACGCCTACACGTGGAATCTACAAATGCCTTACTGGCTGGGGATCTATTGGGCCGGCAGCCTTCAGAACGGCATCCACGCGCTGCCGATCCAGGGCAACGGACAACGGCTGTGGGCTGGCTATCTGGGTCGGCCGGTGTCCTTTGGCTGCATCATCCTCAGCACTCAAAACGCCCAAACACTCTATAATTGGGCTCCTGTGGGGACGCCGGTGGACATTGTCTGGTAGCCCAGTCGCAACCGCTCAGACATGAAAGCTCAAGCCGTGTCACCGACCTGCCCGATTTCCTCTAGGCGATCTTTTCGACCCGCACTGCACCCACCTTGTACTCCGGAATCTTGGCCACGGGGTCCAGGGCCGGATTGGTGAGCACGTTGGCTGCCGCCTCGGCAAAGTGGAAGGGGATAAACACCACGCCGGGCGGCACGCGTCGCGTGATCCAGGCCATAGTCTCGATCTCACCCCGACGGCTGATCACCCGCACCGACTCCGATTTGCCCAATCCCAAGCGGTCGGCATCCTCTGGGCTGATCTC
This sequence comes from Anaerolineae bacterium, assembly GCA_050053615.1. Taxonomy (GTDB): domain Bacteria; phylum Chloroflexota; class Anaerolineae; order JAAYZQ01; family JAAYZQ01; genus JASFTJ01. The sequence goes on from JASFTJ010000511.1 coordinate 2,546, forward strand.
GACATAGCCCTCCGGCACCTCCCGGTGCAACTTTTCCGAACGACGCGTCATACTGCCGGTGTGGTAGTGGAACATGATGCGGCCCGTCGTCAACGTCAGCGGGTATTCCTCGTCGGGGACTTCGTCGGGTTCTTTGAACTCGACCGCCGAAAAATACCCTAACCCACGGCTAAATTTGCCCTTGTGTAGATAGGGGGTGCCCGGATGGTCAGCGCTGGGCACCGGCCACTGCAAGAATCCTTCCTGTTCCAGTCGCTCGTAGCTGGCACCGCCATAGATGGGCGTCAGTGCGGCGATCTCGTCCATGACCTCCGTCGGAGAATCGTACGACCAACGGCCATAGGGCGCCCCGTTCCCCGTTCCGTTCATGCGCTGCGCCAGGTCAGCAATGACCGCCCAGTCGGCGCGGCTTTCGCCCAGCGGCTCGACGGCTTTCCGCACCCGCTGGATGCGGCGGTCGGTGCCGGTGAACGTGCCATCCTTCTCGGCAAAGGT
>JASFTJ010000512.1:0-3035 GCA_050053615.1 Anaerolineae bacterium
GTGCTTGGCCGAATCGGCCAGGACCAAGCCCAGCATGCCCATCGGCCTGACCAGCGCCAAGGCTACCGCCAGGTAGATCACGACGCTGAATACGCCGACCAGCGCCGGGGTGAGGGTGTCGTGCCGTGCGTAGAAGGCATAGTTCAGCGGCCAATCTATGGCCGCAAAGACGAGGCCGATCAGGTAGAAGCGCAGCGCTCGTGCGGTCCACAGGGTATCGAACGCCGTGAACTCGCCGTGTTCGAACAGCAACGAGATGATCGGCCGGCCCAGCACAAACAAGCCCAGCGTGGCGGGCAGGATGAGTACGAGCACCAGGCGCAAGCCCTGGCCCAGGGTTGCGCGAAAACCCTCCAGATCGTCCCGGGCACTGAGCCGTGACAAGGTGGGCAGCACGGCTAGTGAAATGGCCACCGCGACTAGCCCATGAGGCAATTGGATCAGCGTCGTCGCATTGGCCATCCATGCGATGCTGCTCTCGCCGGTGGACGAGGCCAGGCGGCGGTCGATGCCGATCTGCAAGTTGCTGACGATCAGCCCCACGGCAATGGGCAGGTAAAGGCCCAGGATCCGCCGCAGGGCCGGGTCGGCAAGGTCGAGGCGGAATCGCAGGGGGATGTCCCGCAGGTCCGGCGTCAGGATCGCCAGTTGCAGCAACGAGCCGAGGAGCACGCCGATTGCCAGACTGAACACATCCAGCTGTCCAGCCAACAGCGGCGCGGCAACGACGATGCCTAGATTGAACACCGCGGCGCCGAACGCCGGATACGCGAACCGCCTGAGGGCATAGAGCAGGCCCGTCGCCACACCAGACAGGCCGAAAAAGAGCACCGCCGGGGCAATGATGCGTATCATGCGCGTCAGTGACGCCTGCAACCCTGGCTCAAAGCCCCCCCCCAGCAGCCAAGCGATCTGCGGGGCCAGCAACTCTAGCGACAACACCAGGGCCGCAAGCACCACGGCCACCAAGCTCGCCACACGGCTGAACAGGGCCCACAGCGCTGGCCTCCCCTCTCGCTCGGCCACCTGGCTAAAGACCGGTACCAGCGCCGCGCTGAGCATCCCCCCGATGAGCAGTTCATAGATCATGGTCGGCACAGTGGATGCCACATGGAAAACACTCACCAAGCCGCTGGCGCCAAACAAATAGGCGATGATCTGCACGCGGATCAAGCCCAGTACCCGGCTGGCGATATTGCCCAAGGCAATTAGGCTTGCTGCCTGGGCGATGCCTCCGCCTTTGCTTGTTGTGGATTGGGAAATGGTTTGACTCACGAGGGTTAGCCCCCGGCTAGCGCTGGACGGTGATTGTCACCCGACAGGGCTCCGGGTAGTTGCCTGTGATGTCCACCACTACCAGCCGCAGGGTATAAGTGCCAGCGGGATAGGCGCCCCCGTTAAAGGTCTCCAGCAAACCGCCCCTCACCGCGTTGTTGTGCAATTGTCCGACCACGGTCCACTCATGATCTTTGGGATTAGCGCCCGGCCCTACCTCAATCTTGTAGTACTGGAACTCGGGGATGCTGGCTGTTCCCCGAATAGGCACATTGCCCCGCACAACCTGGTTGACACCGGGCGATGTCAGACGGACGCCAGGATTGGGGCACGCGGGGGGCCTGACCACTGGTGTATCAGTGGCGACGACCTCGGGCGTAGTCGTGGGTCGCACCGGACGGGTGGGACGAACCTGGGTCGCAGTCGCCGTCGGTGTGACAGAGGGTGGCAGTAGGGTTGCCGTTAGCGTTGGCGCCACGAGCGGCCCAGCAGTCACCGTAGGCGTCGGGGATTCGGGCGGCCGATTCAAAGCTGTCAACAGGTAATTGCTGACACCAAACACGCTAGCCATGACCAACAATACCACAGCTGACATCACTGCGCTACGGCTATAACGCTTGCGCGCTTGTTCCTGTTCCAGTTTAAAGATCGAGCGTGCGCCCTCGCGGCGGGCCACAATCGCCCTGCGCAAGTAGAAAAGCAGAATTAGGCCAAAGAGACCGTATATCCACCACTGATAGTCTGCGATGATCCGCAGGACCTGTTCCATGTAATGCTCCGTCAGATCCAGCCTTCAGTTCAATGCACGTTCCAAAAAAGCGGGGAACGACAGGGCGTTCCCCCTCAAGCTCGATAATTTGACTTGCCGGACCTCATCCTACGTGCAGTCGGGACAAGACGCCACACACCAATGCCACCAATTTCGGGACAATGTCCTTGCTGGCGGCCAGCACTTCTTCGTGGCTGGTCTCCTGGCCAGGTTCCGGCTCGACCAAGGCCACGTTGGTGATGCTCGACACACCCAACACACGCATCCCCCCGTGTCGGGCAACGGTGACCTCCGGGACAGTGGACATACCGACCGCATCAGCGCCGATGAGCCGCAGGAAGCGGATGTCGGCCGGGGTCTCGAAGGACGGTCCGGATTGGGCGATGTACACGCCCTCCTGCAGCGGGATGCTTTCTTCACGGGCCACCTGGCGCGCAATGTCGCATAGCTCCGGATCGTAGGCCCGAGACATGTCCGGGAAACGCGGCCCCAGGTCTGGATCGTTCGGTCCGTGCAGGGGATTGTTCCCGGTCATGCCCAAGAGGTTGATATGATCGGTGATGAGCATCAGTTCACCCGGAGAAAAAGCCGGATTGAGCCCGCCCGCCGCGTTGGTTACGATCAGTGTCTCTACGCCCATGACCTGCATAACGCGGACGGGAAACACAACCTGCTGCATGGGATAGCCCTCATAAAAATGGACCCGCCCCTGCATGATGATGACTGTGGTTCCAACCAGGCGGCCCACAACCAACTGCCCTTCATGTCCTTCGACCGTTGGCGCTGGGAAATGGGGCACCTCAGCGTAGGGGATGACGTCGGCCGCTTTGACCTCTTCCGCCAGCGGGTTGAGTCCCGAGCCAAGGATGAGCCCCACTTGAGGCCGATGCGAGCTCTGATTCTTGATGAAATCAGCTACTTCCTCGTAGTGCTTTCGCGTGTAGTATTGTGTCATTCCCTCTTACACCTGTTCGAGAGGTTCGACCGCGGC
>JASFTJ010000513.1:0-3032 GCA_050053615.1 Anaerolineae bacterium
TTCCAGCCGGATGAGCCGCTCAGACCGGGGGCGCGTTACGAAATCACACTCCAGAGCGGTGTTCAGGATGCGTTGGGCTTTCGCTTGGCCGAACCTGTCATCAGCGAGTTTGGAACCGCATCCATGACAGGCCTTCCCTTGCCCGTGCCCGGCTCCAAGAATGTTGCCCTGGACAGCATCATCCGTGTGCCCTTCACCCGGCCCATGGACAAGGCCTCTGTTGAGGAGGGTCTTGTCTTGTCACCGACCTTGGCAGGAGAGATGGCTTGGGACAAAGACACCCTGGTCTTTACGCCGCGGGGCGGCCTTGCACCCGAGACCCCATATCAGATTGGCCTGACTGCCGATGTGCGCGATGCCAGTGGGGCGCCGCTGGGGCAACCCAGTCTGTGGGCATTCGTCACCGAACCGTTCTTGCTCGACACCGAATTGCCATCAGATGCTGTCGTGATGGAACTTCAACAGCCCATCGAGTTCACTTTCGCTCTGCCTATGGATCGCGGCAGCGTGCAAAGTGCACTGATGATCTCGCCGACAACGCCCGGCGACCTGAGTTGGTCGGACGATGCACGGGCCGTTTCCTACCAACCCGATCCCGGCTGGTTGTCTGGCGTCGACTATCAGGTGACCCTGTCTGGCTCGGCGCGCACCGCCGATGGCTACCAGACACTGGGGGAGGATCTGGTTTGGACGTTTTCCACTGGCGTGGCCGAGGTGCAATTTGGCCAAGGTCCCAATGTGCAGGTTGTTCATGCGGATGCAGAGCGCGCCATCCAGGTCATTGCCCGGGGTGCGGATGTGGCTGACTTTCACCTTTATCCCATCACCCCGACGCAATTTCTAGATGCGTACAGTTCTGGTTTCCGGGGCATCGGCCCCTGGGAGCCGCAAATCCTTGACACCGTCGGCCTGACTCCGACCGTCCAATGGCGAGAGGCGCTGATGCCGCTCGAAGCGTGGGATTATGGCGACGATTGGCGGGCTGCCGAGGTCCACCTGCCCGAGGGTGTGCTGCCGGGCCTCTATATCCTCTCCGCCGAACCGGCCTCCGAGGTCCAGGGCCAGCTCCTCGTCGCGCTCACTCGCCACGCTTTGATTCTCAAGCGGGCGTTGGCCGGCAGCGGCAGCGACACCCAGGCCCAGATCGTCGCCTGGGACTCAGAGATGGACGGCGGCGCGCCCGTAATCAGCAGCACGGTGCGGCTCTACGACCGTGAGGGGACATTCTTGGCCGAGGGTGTGACCAATGCCGACGGGCTGCTGGTGTTGGATGTGCCAGGCGATCCCGCCCCGCTCATGGCTCTGTCCGATCGGGACGGCGACGTGACCGTCTGTGGCCTGAGCAACGAGTGGAGCGAGGGCGGCTGGTGGTGGATCGAGCCCCCTCGACGTCCACTTTATTCGACCTATTCGTACACCGATCGGCCCATCTACCGCCCCGGCCAGACCGTCTATTTCAAAGACCTTGTGCGCGCCGACGAGGATGTGAGTTACACTTTGCCGGCGCCTGACTTGCCCGTCACCGTCCGTTTGCGTGACGCCCGCGACAACATAGCCGCCAGCCAGGTGTTGACGCCGACCCAGTTCGGCACGGTCTATGGCGAGTTCCATCTGGCCGACGAACCGATGCTGGGCACCTGGCATCTGGAGACGGAGGTGGACAGCACCGTCACCCGCCAGCCCCTCAAGGTGGAGGAGTATCGCAAACCGGAGTACGAGGTCACAGTCCAGACGCCACAGAAGGTTTACGTCGTCGGTGAGGCCGTCAGCGTTACGGTACAGGCCGCCTACTACTTTGACCAGCCGGTCGCGGGAGCGAACGCCGTCTTGACTGTCTATCCCACCTATCCCGAAGCGTTCTACGATGGGGAGGAGGGGCCTCAGTTTGGTTATCCTCTTCTCGTCGAAAACGGGCGCACCGATGAGCAGGGGGTGTGGACGGTGATGGTGCCAACTGAGGGGGTTTTCTCTTACCGGGATCGGTCGCGCCGGGCGGCGCTGGCCCTGGAGATGACCATCACAGACGACACGGGTCAGAGCGTCAGCAGCTATCAGACTGTGGTCGTTCAGCGTACTTCCCAGGCCCTGACGTTACTACTGGAGCGGCGAGGCTATGAGCCGGACGAAGAGATTGCCTTCAGCGCCCAAGTACACGATCGTGACGGCGAACCGGTGGTCGGTGCTGAACTCACTGCCCAGATCCTGGGCTGGGATGACCAGGAGGTGGCGCGCGCTACGGCAAGCACGGGTGCCAGTGGTCTGGCTGACTTTGGCATTCGTTTGGCCGAACAGGGTTGGTACCAGATCCGCGTGCGTGGTATTGACGACGGTGGTCGGGAAGTGGAGGCCGAAGAATGGCTGTGGGTGTATGATCCCAGTGGGCAGGCCCCATGGTACCCGGGCCAACAAGCCGAGGAGACGAGCCTCAGCGTGAGCGCTGATCAGGCGACCTATGCCGTCGGCGACGAGGCTCGACTCGCAGTCTACACCCGGGTCCCCGGACCAGCGCTGCTCGCCTTCGAGCGGGGCGGGACCCGCCACGTCGAGCTCATCGAGCTGGTCTCGGGTACGAATCTGATCACCGTCCCCATCCGCGCTAACTATGCTCCGAATATTCACGTCTCTGTCAACCAGTTTGGGCCGCCAGCCGGCGAGCAGTGGCCTGAGCAGAGCCGGCCTGAGGCCAAGCTGCACCGGGCCAGCACCCAGCTCCTGGTGCCCATGACCGACCGACGGCTGACCGTGAGCCTCACCGCCGACCAGGCGGTCCATGGCGCTGGCGACGAAGCGACCTTCCGCGTGCAGGTCACCGATCACCAGGGCGAACCCGTTGTCGCCGAGGTTAGCCTGGCTGTCGTGGATGAGGCGATCTATGCCCTGGCCGAGGATATGTCCAAAGATCCCTTCGAGGTGTTCTACGCTCCAAGGCCCAACATGGTGCGCACGTTCGACTCGCTGCGCCCCAGCCGCTGGCTCTATCCTGAGGGGCCGGGCCTGGGCGGCGGCGGGGAAGAAGCCGCTGGCGCACCCCG
>JASFTJ010000514.1:0-3023 GCA_050053615.1 Anaerolineae bacterium
TAGGCAGCTTGTCAATAAGTCCTTTTTGCGGTATGCTAGGCATCGGTCCGTCCTCCGTGATTGCTGGTTGTCACCACACCCAAGCATACCGCGTTGGACGGACTTTTTCAAGTGCTCTCGGACTTAGGGCTTTCGAAGCGAAACAAAGGGCGAAAATCAACCCCAAGTCACTGCAAGTTTCTGGCGCAAGTTAGGCTGTTTAGTAGACAATAGAGCATCTCAAATCACAGGAGGTGCTCTATGCACACGCAACACCATAGAACGGACGACCTCGGCGGCCGGGCCGAGGTCGTCCTCTTTCGCCAGGCGCAGACAGGGGGCCGAGAGAGCCTGAACGCGCTCATGGAAGAACATGACGGACTGGTGCACGCCGTCGTGCGTCGACAGGTCCTGGGCGACTTGCCCTACGCCGAAGCCATACAGGCTGGGCGTATTGGTCTGTGGCGGGCAATCATGCGTTTTGACCCGAGCCGTGGCTACGCGTTCTCTACCTACGCCTGGCCTAGCATCGTACACCATGTTTGGCGAGCGGTCAAGGTGCATGCGCGTGCTTCGCGCAGTGAGTCCGTGGAGGCGTATTCCGAGTGGCAGCACATAGCCAGCGCCGATCCTGCGGCACTTGAGGCTGCCTGGTCGGTGCACGACACACTTCACGAATTAGTCACTCGGCTATCGGGACGGCTGCAGCGCGTCATTGTGGCCCGCTACGGACTGGATGGGCAAGGCAGCCGCTTCTATCGGGAGATCGGCAGGCACCTCGGGGTCAGCGGCGAACGTGCCCGCCAACTGCACAGCGAAGCCCTGGTCTGGCTGCGCCATCCGGCTCATTCACAACACCTGCGTTCGTTGCTGGCGTACCATTCGCTGGCCGACTATCAATGGGCGGAAGCGGAAGCACAGCGTTGGCTACGGCGGCGAGGAGGGCGATATGGCCGACCCTAGACCCTCGCCCCCAGAAAGCCGTGCTCAAGACCGCGATTTCGTGCGCCAATGCGGCTTTGTGGGGCTTAGGCCACAGCTCCCCCTCCGTTGGCCGACACCGCCTGAGATCCCAGCCTCACCCAAGAAGCAGTATCGTTCCTACTATGTGTACCTGGGATGCACGGACCTCGACGACTTGGACGCTTGGCAACACCTATCGTCCTTTGACCTCGTGCTGCGGCTGGTCGACTTTGGCGGCCTGCGTCCCGTGCTGGCCTGGCTGCTGGGTTGGACGTCCTCACGCGGACAGGTGCCCTTTGACCCCGTCTCGATGTTCCTGTTCATCAGTTGGCGTATTGTCAACGGCTGGACACGTGCCCAGGCGCTACGGAACTTGCAGAAGCCACGCTACGCGGACTATGCCCGATGCTTTGGCTTCCTCAACGGCGACTTTCCGACAGAAGGCGGTGTGCGCTACTTCCTGACCACACTTGGCAACCACGTCAACACGCACCAGGACACGGTAGCTGTACAAGTGGACGACACGCACACGGTGGACATCGCCATCCAATACCTGAACTATCTCCTCGCCGGTGCTGTCGCCTTGCTCCGGGATGCCTATCTCATCACGGAGCAAACTTGGCAACGTGCTTTGCTCTGTCCAGACGGCATGATCCACGATGCGGCTTCCAGGATGCGCTGCGCATTTGTCCAAGATGCCTGCTACCGTGCAACGTCCAGTGACACACCTCGTCCCTGTCCTGCTCAAGAGAAGGGCAAGCGAGGATGCACCTGCGATACCCTTTCCTGTGTCCAAGCGTGCCGCTATGCACCTGTTCGAGATGCGGAAGCGCGTTCCATCTACTATGCGGGCACGAACCAGCCTGCTCGCAGCAATCCCAACGCCGCAGTTGACCCAGCCACCAAAGGCAGAGGCAAACTGCGCTATGGGTATCGCAGCCTGACCCTCCAGTTCGCCGACTTCGTCCGCCGGTTCAGCGTCGTTCTCCTTGACGACTTTCGGCCTGCCAACGAACGTGAGGAGAATCGTGCCACTGCGCTCTTGCTGCTGCTCGCTCACTTTTACCCTGACCTCGTCGTGAACACCACAGCTGGCGATGCAGGCTTGGGCTTCTTTGCCTTCTTGCATGCGGCCTACTGTCTCGGTATCCGGCGCGCGGTTGACTTGCGTGCGGACCCCGGCGACACGGACAAGCAGCAGTGGCCCCTTCGTGGCTACAACGACAAAGGTCGTCCTATCTGTCCTTACGGCTATGCCTTTACGGCCAATGGCTTTGACACGGACCGACGTCGCCACAAGTGGCTCTGTGGTCAGGCTTGTCTCAAAGGCACCGACCCAGTGGTGCAGCTAGATGCAGTCTCCTATCCTCCTGATGCTTGTCCCTACCAGGACCAGGACCATCCGCACGGCAAAGTCCTCAACGTCGCCGAAACCTTCGATGATGGTTCCATCCGTCTGGCTCGCGATATCCCCGTCGGTACGCCGACTTGGGATCGCCTCTACTATCAGGCACGCAATGCCTCCGAGGACCGCAACGCCGACCTCGAAGCTTGGCACCTGAAACGCTTGCCCGTCTATGGTCAGCCACGGGGTAGCGCACTGATTGCTCTGGCCGATACCTGGATCAACCTGACGGCACTTGCCCGTCTGGTCAAAGAAGCCACTTTTGCTCCACGCACGCATCTGGACTGACGGCGTCGCCGCGCCCTAGCACAAATCTCATACCCTGCGCACGCGTCGCTCACGGTTCGTCTCGCACAGCGTACGCACAGCCTACCGAGACGCGGTTGCCCCCTGCCACTATCTCGGTTTCGCCACGCCCTGGCTCTGTCGCAATATGCTCTATCCCTAGATAGCTTGTCCCCATCCCCCTGCTGTGTGCTGTCACGGCTCTGTCCGCGCCCACGGCTGCCTTCTGCTTCGTTTCATGCAACCCCTTATGGCCCTCCTTCCAGCATCAACCCCAACATGCCTTCCGTCATCTACCTCCCCTAGTGGCTCCTTGACGCTTTGCTCCCTCATCCAGTGCTCTGCTCACGGCTTTCGCTTCGAAAGCCCCAAATGGCCATACAACCAAAGA
>JASFTJ010000515.1:0-3015 GCA_050053615.1 Anaerolineae bacterium
TGCATGAGACCTTTGGCATCCGCCGAGGTTTGATGACCACTATTCACTCCTATACGAATGACCAGCGCATTCTGGACCTGCCGCACAAGGACGCGAGGCGGGCCCGCGCCGCGGCGCTGAATATCATTCCCACGACCACCGGCGCGGCCAAGGCCGTCGCCCTGGTCATCCCCGAGCTGGAAGGCAAGTTCGATGGCTTTGCGCTGCGCGTGCCCACGCCTACTGTGTCCATCGTAGACTTTGTAGTGGAGTTGGAAGAGGAAGCGAGCGCGGAGCAGGTCAACGGTGCTTTTCGCAGCGCTGCCGAGGGAGAGCTGAGAGGCATCTTGGGCTACAGTGAAGAGCCGCTGGTCTCGATGGACCTCAAGGGTGATGAACGGTCCTCCATCGTGGATGCCCCGCTGACCAACGTGATCGGTGGCAATATGGTCAAAGTCGTGGCTTGGTATGATAACGAGTGGGGTTATTCCTGCCGCGTGGTTGACTTGGCCAAGTACCTCATGGCTTGAGAATCGGCCTTGCTGGAGCCAAACTGGATGGACCGAGCGTAAGAGCGTGTCTGAAACGCAGCTGAGCCGGCTCCCAAGCTTGATGATTCTCGCGGAAAAGCGTGGATCTGACGGCCGGGGAGCCGGTTGTGCTGAGGCCTGAGACGCGCGCTGGGTTCGCCGGAAAAGAGACCGAAAGCCAGTTTTGCCGATCGCGAGGACCCAGTGTTTTGAGAGGAGTATAGGCATGAACAAGCAAACCATCCGCGATGTGGACGTGCGGGGTCGGCGAGTCCTAGTGCGCCTGGATTTTAACGTGCCGTTGGCTGAAGGCAAAGTCACGGACGATAGCCGTATTCAGGCAGCGTTGCCCACGATCCAGTACCTGCTGGACAAAGGTGCGATGCTGATTTTGATGTCACACTTGGGTCGCCCCAAGGGCCAGGTGGTGCAGGGGCTGAAAATGGACCCTGTCGCCCAACGGTTGTCCAAACTATTGGATCGTCCCGTGAAAAAGCTTGACGACTGCATCGGACCAGAGGTGGAGGCCGCCGTCCAGGCTGCCGGGCTGGGTGACGTGATTTTGTTGGAGAACACGCGCTTCCATCCCGGCGAGAAGAAAAACGATCCCGCATTTGCTGCCAAGCTTGCTGCCCTGGCCGACCTCTATGTCAACGATGCCTTTGGCTCGGCGCACCGGGCTCACGCGTCGACAGAGGGGGTGGCGCACCATCTACCCGCTGTTGGCGGCTTTTTGATGGAAAAGGAAATCGAGTTCCTGGGCAACGCGTTGGCGTCCCCAGAGCGTCCCTTTGTCGCCATCCTAGGCGGGGCCAAGATCTCGGACAAGATCGGCGTCATCGAGAATCTGCTGGGCCGAGTGGATGCACTGCTCGTCGGCGGCGGGATGGCCAACACCTTCCTCAAGGCCGATGACTATGACGTGGGCGAATCGCTGGTGGAGGATGACAGCCTGGCCGTCGCCCGTGAACTGCTCGGACGGGCGGGCGAAAGGCTGGCGTTGCCCGTGGATGTGACCGTGGCAGACCGGTTCGACGCTGACGCCTTTTCGCAGGTCGTGTCAGTGGGCAGTGTGCCGGCTCGCTGGCGCATCCTGGACATCGGCCTGCGCACCCTGGAGCTATTCCAGGAGCGACTCGAAGGCGCTCGCACCGTCGTCTGGAATGGCCCAATGGGCGTGTTCGAGTTCCCCAAGTTTGCCAAGGGCACCGAAGCGGTGGCCCGGATGCTTGCCGCGCTGCCCGAGGCGACGACTATCGTCGGTGGCGGCGACTCGGCAGCGGCGATCAGGCAGGCTGGCTTGGCCGACAAGATGAGCCACATATCTACCGGCGGCGGTGCCAGCTTGGAATTCCTGGAGGGCAAAACGCTGCCCGGCCTCGCGGCGTTGCTGGACAGGTAGCCGGACTTGGCCCCGCCATAGCGCTGTGCCAACCCCCGGCCAATGGCCGTCAATGGGTCGGGAGATTCAGATTCTCCTTCTTGTCGGAGGATGAGAGGGGCAGGGGCTGGCAGAGTTGTAGACGTGATCACCCACGGATGGGAGAGAATGGTTCAAGTGCAGCAAGGAGAGGCGTGCCGCGGCCCTCTGACTTGATGCAGGGAGGTGTAACAGTCTGATGAACGTGCAATTTCTTGGCGCGATACGGACCGTGACCGGCTCGATGCATCTGCTCACGGTCAATGGATCTCGGATCCTGCTCGATTGTGGGCTGTACCAGGGCAGGCGCAAGGAGAGTTTCGAGCGCAACCGCAATCTACCCTTCGATGCCAGCGCGATTGACGCCTTGGTCTTGTCCCATGCTCATATCGATCATTCGGGCAACATTCCCTCGTTGGTAAAGAACGGCTTCCGGGGCAATATCTACACTACCTCTGCCAGCAGGGATCTCTGCTCGGCCATGCTGCGCGACTCGGGACACATCCACGAGTATGATGCTTACTATGTCAACAAGAAGCGGGCTCGTGAGGGCCTGCCGCCGGTGGAACCGCTCTACACGGTTGATGACGCCACTGAAAGCCTGCAGTACTTTGTCAGCGCTGGCTATGACCGACCGCTGCCCGTTGCGCCCGGCGTTACCTTGGTTTTTCGCGACGCAGGGCACATTCTGGGCTCGGCGGTCACGGTGCTCGATATTGAGGAGAACGGCGACAAGAAGCGTCTGGTCTTTAGTGGGGACTTGGGCCGTAAGGGGATGCCTATTCTCAAGGATCCGAAGGTCGTGAAAGGTGCGGACTATCTCATCATCGAGAGCACCTACGGCGACCGTCTCCACGATCCTATCGAGACAACGGACGAGGATCTGCGGGATGTGGTTGTGGACACCTATCGACGAGGCGGCAAGGTGATCGTGCCTGCTTTCTCGGTGGGGCGCACCCAGGAGCTGGTGTATGCCTTGCACCGCCTGACCGAGAGCCGCGATATCCCGCAACTTCCGATATTCGTGGACAGTCCCCTGTCGGTCAACGTCACAGAGATTTTCCGGTTGCACCCTGAGTGCTCTGA
>JASFTJ010000516.1:0-3010 GCA_050053615.1 Anaerolineae bacterium
CCAGCCGCTCGATGGCTGCGTAGCAAGGCAAGACCATATCGGGGAACCAACCATACACCAGACCCAGAATGATCGCAAAGTCGTTGCCAAACAGCGGCAGCGGTTCGCTGATCAGGCCCGCGGACAGCAGCAAGTTGTTAATCAGTCCCGTATCACGCAGGATCAAGATCCAGGCATAAGTCCGCACCAAAAAGTTCGTCCAGAAAGGAATCATAAGGAGGAGCAAAAGCGTGTTACGCCACCTTGGCGGCCGAGTCGCGATCCAGTAGGCCATGGGATAGCCGAGCAAGAAGCACAGCAGCGTGGTGATCCCCGCAATCCTAAAGGAACGGACAAAGATCTTGAGATAGAGCGGATCGAAAAAGCGTCCGTAATTGCCGATGTTGAATTCCCAGACAATCTGACCGTACGGCCCGCGCTTTAAAAAGCTGTACACAAAAACGATCACGAGAGGCAAGGTAAAGAAGACGATCAGCCAGAAGAGGCTGGGAAAGATCAACACCAAGACTTGAAGGCTCGGCCTACGGCGGATGGTGTCCAAGAGACCACGCCGTTCCTTGGCCGTTGTTGTAGCGGTCATGGAATGCACAAGTCCTTTCAGTCCGTCAACACGCGACCAGCGTCAACAGGCCAGGCGGCATACGCACGCGCATCACTGTCTGAAAAAGAACTCCGCAGGTCCGGCGCAGAGGTGACGTTCTGCTCACGCACAGCCAGCAAGACATTCTCTGATAGACGAACTCGGAAGCGCGTATCCGTGCCGACATAGACGACTTGCTCCACTCGACCAGGGAACGAATTCGACTTCCCGCTGGCCCGTTCAGGCAAAAGTCGGATCTTTTCCGGGCGCACCGCCACCGTGGCCGGAGCGCCCGGGGTCAGAACCTCATCGGTCCAGGCCATGACAGGCAGCGTTCCACCCACCAAGATCGTCGCGATATCTCCCTCCTGCTCCTGGACGATGCCCTCCAGAAAATTGGTGTCACCGATAAAATCGGCAACAAAGCGACAATTGGGCCGCTCATAGATTTCGGTCGGCGCGCCTACCTGCAGAACCTTGCCCTGGTGGATGACTGCAATCCGGTCGGACATGGTCAGTGCTTCTTCTTGGTCGTGGGTGACATAGACGAAGGTAATACCCACTTCCTGCTGCAAGTTCTTCAACTCGATCTGCATCTGTTTGCGAAGCTTGAGGTCCAGCGCGCCCAAAGGTTCATCCAGCAGCAGCACCTCCGGCTGGTTGACCAGCGCCCGAGCCAGAGCGATGCGCTGCTGCTGCCCACCCGACAGCTGGTCTGGGCGCCGCCGGCCAAAGCCAGGCAAGCGCACCATCTCCAGCGCCCCCTGCGCCCGGCGCTCGATCTCTTCTTTGGGAACCTTTTTCATCTGCAGGCCGAAGGCAATGTTGCGGGCGACGCTCATATGCGGAAAGAGCGCATAGTTCTGGAACACCATGTTGGTGTTTCGCTGGTAAGGCGGCGTCAAGCCCATGGCCCTGCCGTGGATAAAGATCTCGCCGGCGGTGGGGTGTTCGAAACCAGCAATCATGCGCAAGGTGGTGGTCTTGCCGCAACCGCTCGGTCCCAGAAGCGAAAAGAACTCTCCGTCACGGATTTGCAGCGTCATGTCATCGACGGCAACCACCTCGCTTCCCGGCCGTCCAGCCGGTCCGGGGAACCGCTTGGTGACGCCTTGGAGCTCCACGGCAAAGCTGTTCTGCATGCACACTCCTCGCCAGCTGTGGGGTCTTTGACCAGCTGCTACTGCTTGCCAATTATACCCTGCTCTGCGCAGATAGTCAAGGCAACAACCGACCCCCTTGCCCTTCGCAGGGCGCCGGCCACGGAGTTGCGCAGAACGACAATGTGCGGTAGAATGAGTTTATGTACGTGTATGTAAAGCTCTTTTCCCGCTTTCGACAGCATCTGCCCCGGGAAGCACGCGGGCAGGCCACGGTTGAGCTTCCCGACGGAGCCACGGTGCAGCATCTCTTGGACCACCTGGGCATCGCCGGGCGCGTGCAGTTGATCGCCGTCAACGGCGAACCGAACGCCGAGCGCCAGCGTACCTTACAAGACGGCGAAGAGGTGCGGATCTTTCCAGTCGTCGTCGGTGGCTGAGAATTCAAGGAGGCGTTTCACATGCCATACGGGTACAACGGCAAGATATTGCACGTGGATCTAACGGCGAGTCGACTGAAAGTCGAGGAACCTGGCGAGGCCTTCTACCGCAAATACCTGGGAGGCAGCGCCCTGGGGATGTACTATGCCCTCAAACTCATCCCGCCCGGCGCCGATCCTCTCGGACCGGAAAACGTTCTCGTCCTCAGCCTGGGCGTGACCACCGGCGCGCCCATCTCTGGACAGAGCCGAGTGACCGCCACCGCGAAATCACCCCTGTCGGGCGCGATTGGCGACGCACAGGCAGGCGGCTTCTGGCCCGCGGAAGCCAAATCCGCCGGCTTTGACGCGTTTGTCATCAGGGGCAAGGCGGACAAGCCGGTTTACCTCTGGGTGCAGGACGGCCAAGCCGAATTGCGCGATGCCGCCCACCTGTGGGGCGCGTTCCGTGCCACCGGAGAGGTGCAGGCCGCCATCCAGGAGGAGCTGGGTGATTCCAAGATCGAGGTCCTGCAATGCGGCCCCGCCGGCGAGCGCGGCGTGCGCTTTGCCTGCCTGATCAATATGAGCAACCGGGCCAACGGGCGGACCGGCATGGGCGCGGTCATGGGCTCCAAGAACCTCAAGGCCATTGCCGTGCAGGGGGAAAAGCGGCGAGGTCTGCAGGACGAGGCGGCCCGGGCGTTGGTGCGCGACTATATAGCAAAGATCCGCGCCGCACCCCGCTACGAGACCTACGCCCGCTTCAGCAACAGCGCCTTTGTCACCTGGGCCAACGAGGCCGGCATCCTGGCCACGCGCAATTATCGCCAGGTGCAGTTTGAGGGCGCGGACCGCATTGACGGGCGGCGACTGATCGACTATGTGACCCGCTCGAAATCCTGCTATCG
>JASFTJ010000517.1:0-3007 GCA_050053615.1 Anaerolineae bacterium
TCCATGCGCTGCCCCTTGCCTTGAAAGGTATCACCCTGCCACAGTGATGACAACATTTCCACGGGTGTGACCTTTTTCGACATAGCTGTGCGCCTCGGCAATCTGCTCCAGCGGATAGCTTCTATCTATGACCGCTTTGATCTCTCCCGCCTCGATGAGTTCCGTGAGATACCCAAGATCCTGAGCCCTTTCGGGTCCAAGGGCCCATATTGCCTTCTTGCTCCCGACAAGTGAGGTCCACAACATCGAAAGAAGGACCGTCAACCTGGGGTCAGTGGCCAGATAGATCCCGCCTGGCGCCAGCGAGTCTCTGCAGCGTGAGAACGAGCTCTTGCCCACCGCGTCAAATATGATGTCATAGGTCTGGCCGCTCCTGGTTAAATCCTCCGTGTGATAATCGATCACCTCATCGGCTCCCAGAGACTTGACCAGCTCCACATTCGTAGTGCCGCACACGCCGGTGACCTCCGCCCCAGAGCACTTGGCCAGTTGTACCGCTGCTGTACCTACCGCTCCGGAAGCGCCGTTGATCAGGACCCTCTGTCCGCTCTGAACCTTCCCTTTCTCTCTGAGAAAGGTCAGCGCGGTGAGTGTCCCGTGAGGTACGGCGGCGGCTTCCTCATAGGTCATGTTGGCCGGTTTTTTCGCCAGCGCCCCTTCTTCAGACCGGCACATGTACTGGGCATGAGCGCCACGGCCATCGATGTCCATTCCATATACCTGGTCACCCTCCCTAAACCGTTTCACGTCCCTGCCAACTGCCTCAATCTCCCCGGCTACCACGGCCCCCAGTATTGGCTGCTTGAGTCTTGTGAGACCCAGTTGCATCCGGTAAGGGAGCCAGAACGGAAGAGGGACGTCGAAGCTGCGAACTCGGCAGTCGCCTATGTTGACTGTTGACGCGAACACCTTGATGAGGACTTGATCGTTCTCAGGAGTGGGTTTCTCTACCTCTTGGAGCTGAAGAACATCCGCAGATCCGTATGCGGTGCATACCATCGCTTTCATGAGTCTCCTCCTAATTCAGTTTCTGTCGGTCATTTTTGGTGTACTTTACAAGAAATTGACAACTCACTCAAGGCCACGCACAACTTTCTGGGCGAATTCCTTCGCCTTCCGCAGATCGTCCTCGTCGGGATGTTTTCTTGCCTCCTGGACATACTCCTCCCACTCGTCTTCATCGGTCACAATCATACTGTGAATGAACCGCTCAATGGGAGGCGATGGCGCACCTTGACAGCCAAAGTAGCCCAAAAAGTCGATTCCTTTCTCCTGGCTCGCCTGGCGGAAGGACCGCTGGCAGCCAGCAGCCCATCTCTCGTGCAACTCGCGTTGTCTCTCCCCGCCTTCGGGCGTATGGCTGGCATGGGTGGCAAAACCGGCCAACTTGAAAGATGGCGAGACCGGCATCTGGTCCAAGATCTGCTTGACCGGTTTGGCAAGGTCGGCGTCGTGACAGGCAGAGCCCAGAAAGATTAGGTCATAGGCTGTCAGTGTGTCTGGTGCGATCTCGCCGAGGTCCCTCAGATGGACCCCATATCCTTGGGATTGTATCTCTTCACCGATCGCCCGTGCCACTTGAGCCGTGTTTCCCGTTTCTGAATAGTATGCAATCAGGACTTTCATGCTTTGTCTTGCCTTTCCCTGATTCAATGGCCCGAGCCTGCGGAAACCAGCCGGTCCAGGATTTCCGCGATCCGCTTGCCGGCCAAGGTTAAATGCCCCTCTTCCTCGTAGAACGTGGCGTTGCAGTGAGGAACCGCCTGCGCTACCGTGTGGCCGACCGAAACGGGGACGTTGGCATCCTGCCCCCCATGCCAAAGGTGAACCTCAGCCGGGATGTCCTGAAGGTGGAATCCCCACGGCTGCGCATACAACACGGCATCTCGGTTGGCCCCGCCGATGCCCGCGCGAAATGCCTCCTGCAGGCCAGCGATAAACACCTGCGCCAGTTCGGGTTGCTTCAGCAATCGCCTGTCCGGCTCGGAGAAGGTGTTTTTGCTCCGGCGCAAGAACTGGTCCGGATCCCTCCGAAGCCCCATGGCGGTCAGCATCAATACGAAGCGCCGGATGAGGGAAGGAGTGCCCGGCAGAGTCCAACTTGCCCCAGCGTTCATACCAGGCGCGCCGGGTGGGCCCATGCCCGAGACGATGCCGGTCGCGGCCAGCCGGCCAGGGATTTTGAACGCACAGACCGCTGCATAGGGCCCTCCGCCTGAGATCCCGAACACGGAGAAACGATCAATCCGCAGGGCGTCGGCCAGCGAGGTCACGTCAGCGGGCCAGTCCAGGATTCTGCGACCCCGCTGCAAACTGGAAAGACCGTATCCCGGACGGTCGGCGGCGATGATGCGGGCATTTGCCGCCATGGCAGCCTCGCCGTCGTCGAAAAAGAGATAGTCGAGCCGGGAACCGGGAAAGCCGTGGCAATAGAAGACGGGCTCGCCCTCGGGCGCGCCGTACTCCGTGCAGCCCAGCACCCGACCGTCGTGCAGCTTGATCTTCTGATGTATTCCTACGTTTGCCATTTCCGTGTCCTCCCCCTCAACAAGCATTCCAGGCGACCACGACCGCCAGCACGCCCGTCAACAGATTCGCCAGGGGCCATCCAACCCTCATCGAGTCGGAGACGAGCCTGTGTCCAGCCCCTCTCCGGTTGTTGGTCCAGAACCAGTAACTGACGCCGTGATAGACCAGGACCACGCCCGGAAACCAGGCCAACTTGTTGCCCCATTGAGTACCGAGGACGAGCCCCAAGCCGGCAAGCCCGTAGATCCAGCCGAGTGCCACGTCGGCTACCGCGATAGCATGTTCGTACACCTGATACTCGGGCGGCAGTGCCGCTTCCTGGATGCCAATTCTCGTGGCGAGCTTCCAGTTGAGAACCGATACCAACTGGCCGATCCAATGAAAGCCAAAACCAATGACGACAACCAACACGCCAGGTACGACGTTTGCATAGGGCAATATCTGATTTACGCCGAAAACTCCTCCTTTGCCGGTGCGG
>JASFTJ010000518.1:0-3006 GCA_050053615.1 Anaerolineae bacterium
CCAGATTGTCATCTTTCTTGACAAGATTTGTTTCACAATTTATAATGTGTGGCAGGCAATGGCGGCCTGTCCGCTGGGGCTGCCCGTCGTGGAATGAATTGAGCAAAGGGCCTCGGGCATGAGAGAGACTGGGTCTGGCGAGGAAATCGGGTATCATCTATCTGACGTGAGGTGATGCCCTCGCAGACCCTTTTTGCTCCTGGGAAAGAGGAGGGTTATGGGCCAGCAAGAGGCGATCCGGCTCGGGGCTGGGACCTCGCCGGAGATGAAACCGATTGAAGAGATGGTGGCACTGTGTTATCAGTGTGGCACCTGTAGCGGTGCCTGTCCGGTGGACGCGGCCGGGGGCATGGATTATTCACCGCGGGCCGTCATGCGCCTGATCCAGGCCGGGCTGGAGGACGAGGTGCTCTCCAGCCAGACCATCTGGACCTGCGCGTCCTGCTACCACTGTGTCGTCCGCTGCCCGCGCGACATCGAGATCACCGACGTGATGACCCAGCTGCGCAACCTGGCCCTGAAAAAGGGCTACAAGGCGCGCAAGGGCAAGGTCTACAACGAGAGCTTTATGGACATCGTCCGCTTTCACGGGCGGATGTGGGAGCCGCGTTTGGTGGTCCAGTACAACCTGCTGACCAACCCGCTCAATTTCGTCGGGCTGGCGCCAGTGGGCCTCAAGATGTTCGTCAAGCGCAAATTGCGCCTGCTGCCCGACCACCCCCACGGCCGGGCCGAAATCCGGGGCATCTTTGACCGGCTGGCGGAGGCAGAATCGCGAAAGGGGCGAAAAGAATGAAATACGCCTACTATCCCGGCTGCAGCCAGGAAGCCAGCGCCGAAGAGTACAATGAATCGCTAAGAGCGGTGGCCGAGCGCCTGGAGGTCATGGACCTGGTCGAGATGGAGGACTGGAACTGCTGCGGCGCTACTCCGGCGGCCACGGTTCATTCCGACCTGCCCCACGCCCTGGCCGCCCGCAACCTGGCCATTGCCGAAGAGATGGGCCTGGACATGGTGGCGCCTTGCGCGGCTTGCTACAAGAACATGAACAAGGCCAGTCACGTTCTCGGCGACGACCCCGAGATGCTGGCCCGCATCAACGGCACGCTGAACGGTCACCAGCTGGGCCGTCCGCCCCGGGTACGGCACCCGCTGGACGTGGTCGCCAACGACGTGGGCGTGGAGAATGTACCGGTGGAACAGCCGCTGAGGGGCCTCAAGGTCGCCAGCTACTACGGCTGCCTCATCACCCGGCCTGAGGGCGGCTTTGACGACCCGGAGTATCCGCAAAGTATGGACCGTCTGATGGAAGCCTTGGGGGCCGAGGCCGTGGATTGGGCTTACAAGACCAAGTGCTGTGGCGGCGCAATCTATATGACCACCGAGGACGTCAGTTTTGCCATGTCGGCCGATATCCTGGCCCACGCCAAGGCCGCCGGGGCCAATGCTGTAGCCGCCGGCTGTCCCTTTTGCCAACTTCTTCTTGACCTGTACCAGGACAAGTTGGAAAAGATCCGGGGCACGACTTTCAACATGCCCATCTTTTTCTTCAGCCAGTTGATGGGCCTGGCGATGGGCATCGATCGGGCCGAGCTGGGTCTGGACAAGCTGGTCGTGCCGCCATTCGAGTTGCTGGCTGAAACGGTGGATGCGCCCGAGACGGATGAAAAAAGACCCAAGAGGAAACGGACACCCAAGCCCAAGAGATGGGGAGAAGCCTAACCATGACGCACAATACTGAGCAACAGAAACCCAGAATCGGCGTCTATGTGTGCCAGTGCGGTTCCAACATCGCCGCGACGGTGGACACCGAGTCCGTAGCCGAGTTCGCGAAAGGGTTGGACGGCGTGGTCATGACCCGCGTCAACAAGTACACCTGCTCCGACCCTGGACAGGCCCAGATTCGGCAGGACATTGCCGACCATAACCTGGACCGGGTGGTCATTGCCGCCTGCACGCCCCGCATGCACGAGCCCACCTTCCGCCGCACGCTGGAGAGCGCCGGCCTGAATCCCTACTTTTTAGAGATGACCAACATTCGTGAGCAGGTCTCGTGGGTGCACCCCGCCGGCGAGGCGACGACGAACAAGGCCATGGATCTGGTAGCTGGAGCTGCGGAGCGGGTCCACCTGCACCAGCCCCTCTACTCCCGCAAATCGCCCGTCGAGCAGTCGGCGCTGGTGGTGGGCGGCGGCATCGCCGGCATCCAATCCGCGCTGGACATGGCCGACGCCGGCTACCAGGTTTACCTGGTAGAGCGGGAGCCAACTATCGGCGGCAAGATGGCCCAACTGGACAAAACCTTCCCTACCTTGGACTGTGCCACTTGAATTTTGGGGCCGAAAATGATGGATGCCGGTCGGCATCCCAACATCGAGCTCCTGAGCTACAGCGAAGTGGTGGACGTTCACGGCTATGTGGGCAACTTTCAGGTTAAGGTCAAAAAGAAACCGCGCTACGTGGACGAGGAAAAGTGCACTGGCTGCGGCGCATGCATGGAAGTCTGCGTGTGGAAGGATCGGGTCTATAGTGAATACGAGGTCGGGATGGGCCTGCGCAGCGCGGCCTACATTCCCTTCGACCAGGCGGTGCCCATGAAGGCGGTGATCGATCCCACGTCCTGCCTCTTCCTGGTGCGGGGCAAATGCGCCCAAAAGTGCCTCGACGTGTGCGAGGTCGGCGCCGTCGATTTCAGTCAGAAAGAAGAGTTCCTGGACATCAAGGTTGGGACGGTGGTGCTGGCCACTGGCTTTGACCAGACCGGCGACCCCACGTTGGCCCGCTATGGCTACGGCAAGTACGACAATGTGATTGACGGCCTACAATTCGAGCGGCTGTCCAGCGCTGCAGGCCCGACGGGCGGAAACATCGTCACCCGCGATGGCCGCGTGCCCGAGACGACGGTGTTCCTGCACTGCATCGCCAGTCGCGACGACGACGCCCATGAGTACTGCTCGCGCATCTGCTGCATGTATGGCACCAAGCAGGCCCACTTGGCCCTGGAAA
>JASFTJ010000519.1:0-3001 GCA_050053615.1 Anaerolineae bacterium
CAGTTATGAGGCAGCCTGCCAGCATCTACTCGGAGCGGGGTCGGCTTTGTGAGCGGCTACCCCATCACCCTGATGGACCTGGCCCATGCCCGCTGCGTGGTCGTCGGCGGGGGAGAGGTTGCCGCCGGTTTGGTGGCTGCCCTCCGCGAGGCAGGTGCGTGTCCGGTTGTCATCAGCCCGGTGTTGTGTGACACGCTCTGGCGCCAAGCCGAGGCTGGCGAGATTGAGGCCCTTGAGCGGGAGTATCAGCCCGGCGACCTGGTTGGAGCGCAATTGGTCATCGCCGCTACCGATGACCCAGAGACCAACGAAGCTGTGTGGCAGGAAGCCCAGGCCGTTGGCTGCCTGGTGAATGTGGTAGATGACCCGGACCGGTGCAATTTCTACGTGCCAGCCACTGTCCGTCGGGGAGACCTGACCCTCAGTGTCTCCACCGGCGGCAACAGCCCCCTGCTGGCCCGTCGCATCCGCGAATCCCTGGAGCAACAGTTCGACGCCGCCTACGAGCCCTACCTGGCGCTGCTGGGTGAGCTACGATCCCGGGTGCAGGCAGAGATCTCCGATCCGGCCCGTCGCAAAGCACTCTGGCAAGCATTGCTCGGCTCCGATGTCCTGGAATTGTTCAGGTCTGGGAAACCCAAGGCCGCCCATCAGCACGCAGAGCAGATCGTGGAGACATTCCGCTGATAAGGAAGTGATGATTCAATGCAGATCATCCAATTGGGATTAAGTCACCAGACCGCGTCGGTCGAGATTCGGGAGCAACTGGCTCTGTCGGAAACAGCGGTCTCGGAGGCGCTGCGCATTTTGTGCCCGGATAACGGCTATGGCCCTGGTTACGCCTTGGAAGGCGCCATCCTCTCTACTTGCAACCGCCTGGAGGTCTATGCCTTGGTGGAGTGCACTGACCGTGGTCAGCGGGACATCCGTGACTATTTGGCGCAGGTAACCGAGACCCCCCGGGCAGTGTTCGAGCCCTATCTCCAAGTCCGCCAGGGCGAGACTGCCATCACGCATCTCTGCAAAGTGGCCTGCGGTTTGGATTCGCTTGTCCTGGGCGAGTCGCAGATCCAGGGCCAGGTTGCCGAGGCTTATCAGCTGGCGCAAGCCCACGGTGCGGCCGGCCCCGTGACCAACGTTCTCTTTCGCACGGCGCTCCGAGCGGGCAAGCGCGCGCGCACCGAAACTGCGATCAACCAGTACGCTACCTCCATCAGCCATGTCGCGGTAGAGCTGGCCCTACAAATCTTTGACGAGTTGGCTGCCAAGACTGCCCTGCTCGTCGGCGCTGGCGAGATGGCTGAGCTGGCAGCCAAAAACCTGGTGGATAACGGCGTTGGCAATCTATTGGTCGTGAACCGCAGCAAGGGACGCGCGGCAGGGTTGGCCAGGCAGTATGGCGGTGAGGCCCTGGGTTGGGATCGCCTCACCCGAGCTCTCTGGCGCTCAGACATTGTGATCAGCTCAACGGCGGCTCCCCATGCCATCCTCCGTCGCGAGACCGTAGCCACTGCGATGCGCATGCGCCGCAATCGCCCCCTGTTCCTGATCGACATCGCCGTGCCTCGCGACGTGGACCCGGCTGTGAGCAAGCTAACCAACGTCTTTTTGTACGATATTGACGATTTGCAACAGGTTCTCGAGGCCAATCTGGTGCAGCGACGGCGCGAGATCCCTCATGTCCAGGTCATTGTCCAAGAGGAGGTAGCCGGTTTCCTAGGCTGGCTCCGCGCGCGAGAGGTAGTGCCCACCATCGTGGATTTGCGGCAGCACGTGGACGGCATCCGCGAGGCAGAGCTGGCCTGGGCCATGAACAAGCTGGAGGGCCTCTCGGACCGACAGCGCAACATCGTCTTGGCGTTTAGCCAGCGTCTGGTCAACAAGATCTTGCACCGGCCGACGATCCGCCTCAAGCAGCACGCCAACGACCAAATGGCCTATCGCTACACAGAAGCGCTCCGAGATCTTTTTGGGATTATTGAGGACAGAGAGTGTGGATCACAGAAAGGAGGCGCCCGTGATTAGCATTGTGCTTTTTCTGATGGCTGTGCTCTTTTACGCCGTCAGCACCCTGGCCCACGTGGCCTGCTGGATCGGCGGCAGCCCCACAGGGACCTCCTTCGATCTCCGCCGCTGTGAGCGCCTGGCCCGGCCTGTACTGCTGGCTGCCGTGCTGCTCCACGGCGTGGCTATCCTCTTGCGCTGGATCGAAGCCGGTTATGCCCCACTCTCCAATGGCTTTGAGGCCTTTTCGTTCTACGCCTGGGGGCTCAGCGTCATCTACCTCTTGGTCCCCTCGCTGCGGCGACATGCTGTGTTGGGTGTCTTTGTCACACCTCTTGCTCTGTTCGGCATCCTTGTGGCTTCTGTGTTGCCAAAGCGCATCGAACCGCTGGTGCCGGTGCTGCAAAGCCAATGGCTGCCCATTCACGTCGGCATCTCCTTCACTGCTTATGCCATGTTCACTTTAGCCTTTGTCGCTGCCGTCATGTACCTGCTCAAGCTGCGTGCCCTAAAACGGCCGGGGCGTTGGCTATGGGTGCGCGAGCTTCCCTCCCTAGAGACCTCAGAGATCCTTCAGCGGCGCACAGCCGTCGTCGGCCTGGTGCTGATGACTGGCGCCCTGCTCAGTGGCTCGCTGTGGGCCGAGAAGGCATGGGGCGTCGTCTGGCCCTGGGAGCCGCAACAGATCGCCGCGTTGGCCACGTGGTTCATCTATGCTGCCTATTTCTACGCCCGCCACAGCGCGGGCTGGCTGGACCACCGCGGAGCGTGGCTGCTGGTTGGCGGCTTTGTCTCGGTCATCATCACTTTTGTCGGCGCCGATCTGCTCATGCCTGAAAGTCGCCATAGCTTTTTATTTGGATCGTGAGCCAAGCTGCAGCAGTGGGACGAAATGGCATGTTCTCCCACATGGATTGTGATCAGCGGCCACACCGTGAATTTACGGAGCAGTAGACTATGACCAGCAAAAATCAAGATCGCCCATCTAGTCGACAAT